>JALHUR010000231.1 GCA_022867325.1 Candidatus Aminicenantota bacterium
AAGATCTCGACCCGGTCGCCGACGCCGACCGAGCCTCCCAGGACCGTCCCGGCCGCGACCGTGCCGAAACCCTGGATGGTGAAGACGCGGTCGACCGGCATCCGGAAGAATCCCGTGTCGCTACGCCGCCGAACCCGGCGGCCCATCTCGACCAGGGCCGCCTTGAGCTCGGGGATCCCGGCGCCGGTCGTCGAGGAGACGGCCAGGACGGGCGCGTCCTCGAGGAAGGAGCCCGCGACGAAGCGCGCGACGTCGCCTCGGACCTCGGCCATCCGCTCCGCGTCGACGAGGTCGGACTTGGTCAGGACGACCATTCCGAGCGGGACGTCGAGGAGGCGGAGGATATCGAAGTGCTCCCGCGTCTGGACTGAGACGCCCTCGTCGGCGGCGATGACCAGCAGCGCGGCGTCGATGTTCGAGGCGCCGGCCGCCATGGTCTTGACGAACTTCTCGTGACCGGGGACGTCGATGAAGACGATCTGTTTCTCGTAGTCGGGGAGATCCATGAAGACGAACCCCAGCTCGATCGTCATGCCGCGGAGCTTCTCCTCGGGAAGGGTGTCGGGGTCGCGTCCGGTCAGGGCCTTGACCAGCGAGCTCTTGCCGTGGTCGATGTGCCCGGCCGTGCCGAAGATGACGTGGTCCTTGTCGAGCCCGGCCATGACCGTCTCCCGCTACCGGCCCTCCGGCCGCAGCCCGACCCGGATCGCGCCCTCGGAGCGCTCGACGACGCGGCCTATGACGCGGGCAGCCGCGGCGCCCCGGGCGGCCAGCCTCTTGAGGAGCCCGGCCGCGCGCGCCCGGGGGACAGCCAGCAGGAGCCCTCCCGAGGTCTGGGGGTCGAGGAGGACGGCCTCCCATTCCTCGCCGAGGTCGTCCGCTTTTGTCACGAATCGCATCGCGTATTCCCGATTCCTCTCGACGGCGCCCGAGATGACGCCCTTGCGGGCAAGGTCGAGGACGCCCTTGAACAGGGGGACCTCCTCGGCCCAGATTTCGGCGGTGACCCGGCTCTGGACGGCCATCTCGGCCAGGTGTCCGAGCAGGCCGAACCCGGTCACGTCGGTCGCCGCCCGCACTCCGGCCTTGACCGCTTCTTCGGCGGCCGGGCCGTTGAGCTCGGTCATGGACCGGGCGGTCGCCTCGAGGAGAGCCGCGTCCGCCTTTCCGAGCTGCTGGGCGAAGCAGGCCAGCCCCGTCCCGAGCGGCTTGGTCAGGATGAGCAGGTTCCCGGGCCGGGCCTTATCGTTTGTCATGATCCGGTCGGGCCGGACGACGCCGGTGACGGCGAATCCGAATTTGACCTCGGGGTCCTTGATGCTGTGGCCGCCCAGGACCGGAACGCCGGCCTCGGCGAGCTTGTCGATCCCGCCCTGGAGCATCTTGTTCATGATCCGGGGCGAGAGGCGGTCCGAGGGGAATCCGACGATGGACAGGGCCGTCAGGGGCTTCCCGCCCATGGCATAAACGTCGCTCACCGAGTTGGCCGCCGCGATTTGGCCGAAGACATAGGGGTCATCGACGCAGGGCGAGAAGACGTCGACCGTCTGGACGAGGGCCGTCGTCTTGTTGAGCTTGAAGATCCCGGCGTCGTCGCAGGTCGAGGAGCTGACGAGGACGCGCGGATCGAATATAGCCGGCAATCCCTCGAGGGCCTGTTTGAGGAATTCCTGGGAGACCTTGGAAGCGCAGCCGGCGTTCTCGACCAGCTTGGTCAGGGCGACGTCCTCGGCCGCCTCCTCTTCGCGCTCGCCGGCGCAGAGGCAGACGTTTTTTCGCTTGAACAGGTCGCAGGGACAGGGCTCCTTGGGGTTGCAGATGCAGTGCCCGAGCTTGACGGAGCGCCCCATGATCCGGCGCCGCTTTTCAAGGTCGACCATGATCGATTCTCTCCCTAATGCTCGAAAGCCGCGCGGACGGCGTCCAGGACGATGCCGTCTTCCTCGGGGAAGATGGTCCGATAGTCGAGGAGAAGCGCGTCCTTGTGGACGCGGCCGAAGACGGGCGGGAGGCCGCGCCGCAGCCGGAGGGAAAGCTCCTCGGCCGGAACGGCGGCGGGCTCGATCTTGAGGACGAAGGTCGGGAGCGTCTCGACCGGTACCGAGCCGCTTCCGACCTGGGAGCGGTCCTCGACGATCGAAAGGCGGGCCCGCCCGGCCAGCGCGGGGGCAAGCGCCTCGGCTGCCGCGCACGCCCTGCGCTCGATCGCCTTCGCGTCCGAGCCCAGCATCCGGTATACGGGATGACGGTCCCGAAGCCGGTCCGGGTCGAGGAAGAGCTTGAGGGTCGCTTCGAGGGCGGCCGCGGTCAGCTTGCCGATCCGGAAGGCCCGGGCCAGCGGATTTTTCTTGACGCGCCGGACGACCTCGGCTTTCCCGACGATGATCCCCGACTGGGGCCCGCCGATCAGCTTGTCGCCCGAGAAGCAGACGACGTCGGCGCCGGCCCCGACGCTCCGCTGGACGAGGGGCTCGGTCTCGAGGCCGTAGTCCTTGAGGTCGACCAGGGCGCCGCTCCCGATGTCGTCGACGACGGGGAGGCCGTGTTTGCGGCCGAGCTCGACCAGCTCCTCGATGCCCGGCTCCTCGGCGAAGCCCATGATCCGGTAGTTCGAGTGGTGGACGCGGAGGAGAACGCCGGTCCGCTCCGAGACGGCCGCCTCGTAGTCGCCGAGATGGGTTTTATTGGTCGTCCCGACCTCGCGCAGGATCGCCCCCGAGGTCTCCATGACGTCGGGCATCCGGAACGAGCCCCCGATCTCGACGAGCTGGCCGCGCGAGAGGATGACCTCTTTCCCCTTGGCCAGGGTGTTGAGGAGGAGAACGGTGGCCGCGGCGTTGTTGTTGACGGCGAAGCCCGCCTCGGCCCCGGTCAGCTCGCGGAGGAGGGAAGCGTAGTGGACGTCGCGGTGGCCGCGCTGGCCGGTTTCGATGTCCACGGCAAGCCGGCAGTATCCCCGCGAAACGCTCTCAAGGGCCGCGCGCGCCTCGGGCGCCAAGACGGCCCGCCCCAGCCCGGTGTGGATGACGATCCCGGTCGCGTTGACGGCCCGGCCCAGCGAAGGGGCGAGCCTCCGCTCAAGCCTGGCCCGGACCCGGCCGAGCAGGGCTTCGGGGATAAGATTCTTCTCTTCGACGGCCGGCGCGGCGCCGGCGGCCTGGATTTCGGCCCGGACCGCCTCGAGCTCAGCGCGGACGGCGTCCAAGGCCAGGGGCCGGCCGTAAGCTTCAATGAGCTTGTTCCCATCCGGATGGTTGAGGAGGGCGTCCACGGAGGGGATAAGGCGATAAAGATTCTCTTTCATGCGTCCACGTCCGGACCGGTCCGCGCCCCCGCTTGCGTGGTCCCGCTTCAGCCTTTGTCCTTGAACTCGATCTTGGCGAACAGCTCGGGCTCGACGTCCTTGGTCTCGACACCGGCCGCCACGACCTCGACCGGGATCTCGAAGCGGAGGTCCTGGGGCATGATGCACGATTTGTTGTCGCAAGCCTGGTATTTGAACGCGCCGGACAGCTTGAAGGAGCCGGGTTTGAGGTCGCCCGCGATCTGGATGAGCGCCCCGATGACGGCCTCGTCCTCGTAGATCCGGAGCTCGAAGTCGGAGTACTCGAACGTGGCCGCCTTGGGCTTGGGGAAGGCCACGGTCTGGACGCTGAACTCGGTAGCCTCTTCGAAGGCGAGGGACGAGGGAAACATGAACTCGTCGCCGGGATCGTCCGAGTTGATGTGCCAGCCCTTCTCGATCTTGAGGACGACGGCGACCTTGACGGCCTCGCCGGGATGGACGGCGCTCTTGGACAGGACGGCCCGGCCGCTCACGACTTTGGGGACCTCGAGCTGGGCCCAGGACGGGGCCGCGCCCGCCAGGCAGAAAACGGCAATAAAGAAGAGGATGGGTAAAGCTCTTTGAGTTTTCATGGCTTTACCTAAGTTATTGGAACCCTCGCGGCTTGTCAAGGCCGTGATTGGATTGATCCGCGATCTTTCTCTCTGTTGACCGCCGCGACCGCCTCCCCCTCGCCTTGACCGTCCTCGGCGGAATTCCCTATAATGCGGAGAGGAGATCCAACTTATTCCCGAGGAGGATTCATGAAAATAATCATGGGCGTCATCACCGCGGCCGCCTGTGCGGTCTTTCTCTTCGGCCGCGGCCCCGCCCCAATTGAACGGCCTGACCAGGCCGGTCCATGGACTTCGCTCGGTCCTTCCGGCGGAGATATACGCGGACTGGCCCGGAACCCGAAATCTCCGGGGGAACTCTATGCCGTGAGCTCGAGCTGGCCGAGCCAGATCTTCAGGTCCACCAACGCCGGCGCAAGCTGGACGCGCCAATCGATCGTCT
>JALHUR010000232.1 GCA_022867325.1 Candidatus Aminicenantota bacterium
ACGAACGGCCCCATGAGGGACAACGCCCTCGCGGCCTGGGCCCTCTGGGTCGATGCCGTGAAAAGGCTGCCCTTCGACGAACGGCGCGTCTACGCGTCCGGCTTTTCGGGCGATCGCCGGGGTCATCGGCTGCGGGGCCGGCCTCTCCATGGGCGTCAAGCCCGGCGACATGAAGGCCTCGGCCTATTTCGGTCTGACGGGTCTACGGGATTTTAATTACGGAGAGATGAAGAACCTGGACCTGGCCTTCGACCCGACCGGCGTCCCCCACCGGTTCTTCTTTTTCAAGGGGGGCCACGGCTGGCCGGACCAGTCCTGTTGCGAGCGCTCTGCCGGCTGGATGGAGGTCATGGCCATGAAGGGTGGCCTCCGGCCGAAAGATGAGAAGCTGGTCGAGGCCGTCGTCGGGGGAGGGGCGGTATGAAGCGTAAAAAGGCGGGGCCGTCCGGGATCCCGGATATTCCCCTCCAGCGGACATCCCAAGCCAAGGCCGCGGAGGCGGGGATCGCCTCCGTCCGCGAAGGCCGGCTCAAGCTCTACGACGAGCGCGCCGATAACGTCCGCCGCTTCCTGGATTTGATTAAAGAGCGGATCACGCGGCCGGTTGCGGCCTCCATGGTCGGCTGCGTCCACTGCGGCCTCTGCGCCCGGTCCTGCCATTATGCCCTGACCCGGCCCGACGACCCGACCATGACGCCCGTCTACAAGGCCGACCAGATCCGCCGCGTCTTCAAGAAGCACCTGGATTGGACGGGGCGGATCGTCCCGTGGTGGGTTCACGCCCGCGTCCCGGCCGGCGATGAAGACCTCGTCCGTCTCAAGAACATCGTGTTCGGAACCTGCAGCATGTGCCGGCGCTGCAGCTTCAACTGCCCGATGGGCGTGGACACGGCCGTTCTCATCCGCTGGACGCGGGGGATTCTGACCGAGCTCGGCATCGTCCCCGAGGGCGTTTTCACCGTCAACCGCGACCAGTGGGAGACGGGGAACCAGATGGGCGTCTCGGACCGGGATTATCTTGAAACCCTGGACTGGATGGCCGATGAGCTCCGCACCGAGCCGGGGATGTCCGGCGCCGTCGTCCCGGTCGATCGTCCCGATTGCGATTTTCTCTACGTCATCAACCCCCGCGTGATCAAGTTCGATCCGCGCTCGATTGCCCACGCCGCCAAGGTTTTCCATGCGGCGGGGGAGAGCTGGACCATGGCCAGTCTGGGTTGGGACATGACCAGCTTCGGGCTTTTTTCGGGGGACGACCGGCTCGGAGCCCGGATCGCCGGAGCGGTTTATGAGGCGGCCGATCGGCTGCGCGCCCGGCGCGGAATCCCGATCCGGTCACTTTCCACGATTCCTGCAACGTCGCCCGCTCCGGGGGGATCGTCCGCGAGCCGCGCCGCGTCCTGCGGGCCGTCTGCGCGGACTTCCGGGAGATGGTCCCCAACGGAGCCGAGAATTATTGCTGCACGGGTGGGGGCGGATTGCTGTCCACGGAGGAGTATCGTCCCCTCAGGCTCGAGGTCGCCCGGATCAAGGCCGATCAGCTTCGGGCGACCGGCGCCAAGCTCGCCTGCACGATGTGCCACAATTGTGTCGACGGCCTGAGCGACGTCATCAAGCATTACAAGCTCCCGATCAAGGTCGTCCAGGTTCTCGAGCTGGTCGCCAACGCCCTTGTCGTGAATCCCGGAGATTCCGGGAACCCACAGCCTCATACCTAAAATCCTGGGCGGCCTTTCACCATGCCCCGGAAAAAGCAATTTCCCATGGAATTGAGGAGACTTTTTTTTATGAATCGGAAGGTCTAATGAGATCGGCCGGACCGATTTCAACCGGTCTTTCTACAGTCCGATGGCGATCCCCGCTTTCAGTTGGAAGCCGGACAGGTCCAGGTAAAACGAGCCTGTGCCCGGATAATATATGGAATCGACAAAGTAATTACTCGCCTTCGAACCTGACAGACGGCCCCAGCTTCGATAGAATCCGTAATCAAGCAGATACCACAACCTGTCGTCCCACTTTTCAGAGGTGACGATCGGTTCGGCGCCGGGATTTTGGATTACCGTTCGGAGGGTTCCGGGGCCCTTCAAGCCGGACGCTTGGCGGAAGGCGAAACCGCCTTCGGCGAAAAGGCTGAAGAATTTCATCGGACGGATGCGGAGCCGGGCGCCCAACTCGCCGCACAGGCCGATTTTGCGGCCGGTCATATCCATGGTCGTCGTCGTTTCGTAGCGCTGGCTCTGTGTGTCGACGATGATATCGTGGCGTTCGAACACGGACCGGCACTCGGCGAACAGCGGGCCGCCGCCCATGAACAGCTCGAGCCGGAGCGCCGCCGGCAGATTCCATCCGAAGGTCGCCCGGATTTCCGGAATCCAGGCCGTGGCCGAGAGTGGGAAGGAGGGGAGGCGGTATTCGGCGCCGCTCCCGTCGGGGGCGGCGACGACCATGCCGACGGTGGAACTGCGGTCGCCTTTCACGCGCTGAATCCCGATCGACAAAGTGAGCGTTTGGCTGGCCTTGTAGGTGAGGCGGACGCCGAACGGGAGGACGCGGTCCAGGGACCCGATCCGGGAGTCGCCGGTCCGGGTCGTTGTCGCATCCTTGCCGTAGATGAATTCGTATTTATCGAAGTAGAAAAATTTCAGGTAGGATTCCTCGTACCGGGAAATGGAGTTGAACTCCTTGGGATTGATTTTCGAGAATCCGCCGTAGATTTCCAGGCCGAAATTGGCGAAGCTGAACGGAAGACCTTCTTCCTGGGCTTGAACGGGATGCGGAAAAACGGCGATACAAGCGGCCAAGAGAGCGAATACGATCCCATATTTCGTTTTCAAGACATCCTCCTTCCCGCAATTTCCATGGCCGCGATGATGATATAGGCCATAACGGGAAAATAATAATATATCATCCTGAATCCGGCGTGAATCAATGAATCAATGATAGCACGAAACGCTTGCAACATCCTATTTTCAAAAGAAATATACTATAATAAGACATATCTTTTGGAGCGATTCTTAACCTACCTTTTAGTTAGGTTAAGAATCAACCATGAAACGCAGTCCAAAAGGCTTAAAAATCGATTTTTCCGGAAGGAGTCTGACCCATTTTGGCGGCTTATCTCTCTTGCAGAAATATTTTCAGAAGCTCAATCTTCGTTACCTTCTGAACCGTCATCTGTCCTTCTCCCAAAGGAACAATCGCTACTGTGTGGCCGAAGAAGTTCTGGCGCTTTTATATCCCATTATCCTCGGGCTGGGGCGGATCGAAACGTTCCATCTGCTCAAGCACAATGGCGTCTTCCAATATCTGGCGGGACTGCCGGCCTATCCCAATCCGACCACGCTGCGACGATTCCTTTTGCGCATGGCCCCGATGGCGCTGAGCCGATTGAGAAAACTGCACGACCGAATGTTGGGGACGATGATCGACAAGCCCAGCGCCTCTCGAAAAATCATCTTCGATCTCGACTCGACGGTTCTGCCGCTGTACGGAAAACAGGAATCGGCGACCATCGGGTACAATCCGGCCAAGAAAGGCCGGCCATCGTATCATCCCTTGCTGTGCTTCAACGGCCTGACCAGGGATTACTGGCAGGGGGAACTCCGTCCCGGCGATGCGCATACCGCCACCGGCGTGGTCGAACTTCTCCAGGCGGCTTTCGGCAAGATCCCCCCCTCCGTCAAAATCAAAATTATCAGGGGAGACAAGGGATTTTACGACCACAAGACGCTCGAATATTTGGAATCGCAGAAGGCGCTTTTTACCGTCGTCGCCCGAATGACCAAGCCGGTCAAAAGGAAGCTGTCGGCCCTGACCTACAAGACCTACACCTCCGGCACCGAAACCTCGGAGTTTATCTACCAGCCGATCAAATGGAAGAAAGCGTATCGTTTCATCGTGATCCGTCGGCCGATTCCCGAGGAGCCGTCGGAACAGCTGACGCTTTTTTCTTTGGGGAAATACAGCTATCAGGTGATCGTCACGAATCTCAGGATCAATCCGCTCAATGTCTGGAAGTTTTACAACGCTCGGGCCGGGATCGAGTTGATCATCAAGGAACTGAAGGGGGATTACCCGCTGGCGAAGATCCCGACGGGGTATTTTGCGGCCAACGATGCGTATTTTCATCTGCAGCTTTTCGCCTACAATCTGGTGAACTGGTTCAAACGGCTCTGTCTACCGAAGGAGTTTCAGAAAATGACGCTGAAAAGCTTACGGACGCAAATCCTTCTGGTGCCGGGCGAGCTGATCAGGACCGGAAACAAACCAACCCTGAAGTTCCCGGCGAATTACTGGCACAGGGACGTGATCGAACATGCGCTTAAGCAGATCGACAAGATCAAATTATGAGATTTTCACGCCGGATTCAGGATCATTATTGTACGTCGGAACGGCGAAAAATATTACCCGGGCGGCGGTAGTATTCCATCATAATCAGGGGGAGAGAGACGAACTTGATATCCTCCAGGCAATCGAGCTATCCTATGTCCCAAAGGAGGGATTTATGAAACACAACAAGCCGTTGACCTCGATCTTGGGGCTCGTCGTTATCCTCGGCGTCTTTCCCGCCGCCATTCGTCCCCAGGAGGCTCAGCCGCAGCTATATCTCATGGGCGATTTCCTGGCCGACACTTCTCGAGTCGGCGAATACGAGATGGCCATCAAAGAACTCCTGACCAACCTGGAAAAGCACGGCTTCCCCTTTCGCCTCGATACCTACAGCACGGACGACGGCCATTATTTCCTGGTCTTTCCTTTGAAATATTATGCCGACGCCGACCTGTGGATTAAAGCCTGGGGAGAGTTGGGTCAGAAGATGGGGCCGCTAAACCTGCAAGCGCTCCACAGCCGAATCGTCGCCTGCGAGATCGAGCGCGTCTATCAGTTCTGGTATTACCGTCCCGACATCTCGTTTCTCCCGGAAAAGGAGCGGCTAGAACCGGAAGAAATTGGCTATACCACCTGGGATTTCGTCTGGGTCATCCCGGGGAAAGAGGCGGAATTCGAGGCCATCAACAAGGAGTGGATCGCCCTGAGCAAGGGCAAGAAGGCGCGGGATCCTTTCTTGACTTTTATAGGCGACCTGGGCACGAAGATGCCGGTTTATGTCTGGCGGGAGTACGGCAAGAGCGCCGCGGATTATGCCGCCGCGGAAGAGACTTTCTGGAAAGCGATGGGGGAGGAGGGCGCCGCGCTGTCGAAGAAGACCCGGGCCCTGATCAGGAGAATGGAGTCGAAAACCGGACGGTACCGGCCCGACCTCTCCTATGCCTCAAAGAAATAGCCCATCCTTCTGGATATATTCCCTTGACCCGTTCGCCGACGCTAAGCCCCGCTTTTCAAGGCGGGGATGAGAAGCGAGGCTCAGGGTTAACCCCGAACAAGCCCCGGCATTCATGCCGGGGAGTCGAGGGGTTGACTATGCGTACGTAATAGCGTACCATAATCGCGGAGGTTTCTCATGACCGTTCTCAAGGCCAGCGCCGCGCGGGCCAGGTTGTACCGTTTGATCGACGAGGCTGCCCTCTCTCACGAGCCCGTGCTTATTTCCGGAAAGCGCCGCAACGCGGTTCTTCTCTCCGAAGACGATTGGAGATCCATTCAGGAGACCCTATATCTCCTGTCCGTCCCGGGCATGCGCGAGTCCATCGTCGCCGGGCTCAAGACGCCTACTTCCAAGTGCGCCAAGAAGATTTCCTGGTGACTTGGAAACTGGTTTACACCCGACAGGCGCAAAAGGACGCCAAAAAGCTGGCGGCGGCGGGCCTCAAAGACAAGGCCGTCGAGGTGCTCGGTATCCTCGATCGCGATCCCTACGAGACTCCTCCCCCGCATGAAAAGCTGAAAGGCGACCTGACGGGCGCTTGTTCGAGACGGATCAATGTCCAACACCGTCTGGTCTACCAGGTCCTTGAAAAAGAAAAAATCGTTAAAATCATCCGGCTCTGGACGCACTATGAATAGGCTGGCTACGGTTTTGGACTCGGAGCTGATCATCACCCTCCCCTGTCTTCGAGAAGATCGCCCTGATGACGGCCGAGCAGAGCGGGGAGTATGAATAGCGGGTGATCTTAAGGGGGGAGGCTGTCTGCGGTTGTTCGGGGGATTTCCCGGCCGCGCGGGGCGAGCATCCCGAGGGAAGGGCCCTATCCTGGTTCTTTTATCGGTCTTGACTGGTGCCCGCGGCCGGCGATATCATCATTTCGTGATGGGAGGAATCGGCTCTTAGCATTGTGCCTGGGGGGGCGGAAGTATTATTCCATCTTGATCAGGAGGGGAGATTCGGCGAAGGCTTCTGGATTCGCGGACTTCTGGATCGTCCCGTCACAGACGCCGAACCGGATCTGAGCTTGGCTTTATTCAGGTCTATGAGATAGAGCAGGCCCCTCGGTCCGGCGCTCGAAGTCCAACACCACAAAAGGTTCTTGGTCGGGGCGCCCCGGAGCGATATGGAGCTCCGGGTGATCGCCCAGGACCATTATGGTGCACCCGTATGTTCCCGCGTTATTGATCCCGGAGTCGCGGTCGGCAAACACGCGTTTGAGAACGGCCAGGTCGAGAGTTGCCGCGTTGTTCTTGAATGTTTCCTAGAGGAATCTGAAGCGGGGGCAGCGGGGTTTATAGGCATCCAGCGCCACGCCTCTTTTCTTGAGTCCCTCGATGAACCTCGGGTTGAAGTCGTCGTTGGCCAGAGGATGGTTCGTGTGGTAGGTGAATTCGGCGCCTTCAAAGGGGATGAATTCGACCATCCGGTTTGCCGAGCGCTCGAAGCCGGCGGCCTCCTTCGGGCCGCCGATGACATAGTTCTGCGGAGCGGCCGGCTGGATCTCTTTGAGGAAGCGGACGGCATCCTGATAGGTTTTTTGCCGGAGAATCCCCCTAACGGCGAAGTCGACGGGGAGGCCTTTGGCGGAGTAGGCGAGCTGGGTGACGGCGTTGACGCAGACAGCGACGGAGCGGTCGTTCAAGCCGTTCGCGGCCACAACCCCGGGGATCGTAAAAATGAGGGCTCCCGGCTCGTCGGCGCTGCCCTCGATGCGCAGAACCGTCCGGTATCCGTGATAAAAGGTCGGGATATCCAGGGTCTGAGCGACCAGAGCGGGCGAATCGCCCCTTCTTCGAGCGGCGATGGCCGTGCACTTCGAGAGGCCGAGGTCGTCGCCCATGACCCAGGTCTCGTCGATGAGCTGGAAAGCGTACATGGTCGGAAAATCGATCCCGGCCCCGTCGGCGATACCGCGGACTTCGTCCAGGAGTCCGGGCGTCCAGCGTTCGATGGCGGGCTGGAAGTCCGTAGCCTCGAGCAGCCTTTGAATGTAGGTCGTTGCCGGAACCGAATAAGTCTTTTCGATGTTCGTTTTCCAGCGTTTGACAAGATCCTGGATTTCCGGCTTGAGGCTCCGGCCGTGAATTTGCCCCCGCTCGTAAGGCGTTCCCCTAAGCTCAAGAACCCTGAGCTTCCCTTCTCCTGCCGGAGATGAGGACTCCTTCGGTATAAGGGCAAGTGAGACGGTGAGGACGAGAAATACAGATGAAAAAAGAAGACGCCGTTTTCCCATGGAAAGACTATATCGCCGGCTGACCGGGGATGTCAATTTGGCCATAAAATCGCCCCCCGCATCACGATCGACTTATCTTGACATCCCCGCGCGCTCGCCGGACAACCCCGAAGTTCTCTGTCCCGGGTCCTGGTCATCGTTAATGCCTCGTTATGCGCCGACAAGCGCGCCCGGGGGAGCATCGACCGCTACCTTTGGGATATCAACAGGGGCTCCAACTGTACGGTCGAGTTGATGACGGCCCAGGGCGGTTCGCCCGAGGATATCAAGCTCCGGATTCAGGCGCGCTATTATCAGGGAGGATTGGACGGCGTCGTCTTGATCGGCCGGCTTCCGGCGGCCTGGTATGAAGTTGCCAACGACCACGCCTGGTCCAACGGAGGCTACGGCTACGCCGATTGGACCTGCGACCTTTTTTTCATGGACATGGATGGGAGCTGGGAGGGCGCGGATGCCGACAGGAAGTACGATTCTCGCCTGGCCGGCGCGGGCGACCTCGCTTTCACAGCCGTGAAATAAACCGAATCGCGATGAGGACCGCGGCGGCCGGTTCGCCGTTGCCGCGATTGGCCCGGCGGCCTTGACCCGTTCGCCGGCGCTCAGCCCCGCCTTTCATTACTCATGAACCGTTTCCGGTTCATGAGTGCAGCGGCTTCGCAGTAATCAAGGAGCCGCAACAACGGCTCCTTGAGTGCCGGCCTTCATGCCGGGGAGTCGAGGGGTTGACACGGCACGGACCCCGATTTATGCTTCCTCATGGTAAGCAAGTGGATTTCTGGATAAAATTCCTCGGCTATATCAACCTGGCCGGAGCGATCCATGCCCTGATCCAGTCGATGCTGCTGTTCTTTATTCGAAGGGGCAATCGCCGGGCCAATAAAATCATGGCCCTTTTCCTCTTGGCTTTGGCGATCGGCATGACCAACGGGATTGTCTCGGTCTTTCGCCTCTACGACACCTGGCCCGCACTCTCGATCCTGATGGGATCCGTGATCCTGACCTACGGCCCGCTGTTCTATCTTTACATCCGAGCGATGACCGCCAAGGATCGCTGCGGAACGCCCCTTGACCTTCTCCACGGAATTCCCTTCCTCCTGGGAATGATCGTCTACGGAGCTTACTTGAGATTTTATGGGAGCGTCCCGGCTTCGTTGGGCATCTTCGGATTCGCCGTCCGATCCCCCTGGCTCATCGTCCTGATCCTGTCGATCCTTCAGACGATCGCCTATGTCGTCTCCACGATCCGTCTCCTTCGGGAACATTCCGAGAGGGTCAAGGCCGCGTATTCGACGATCGACCGGGTCAACCTCGGCTGGCTCCGGCGGCGCCTGGTCGTTTATGCCGCCATCTGGGGCGTCGGGATGGCGCTGATGGCTACGGTCAAGTTTGAAAGCCGGGCGATCGGCCTGGTCGGTCAGATCGTTTTCTTTCTCGTCGCCTTGAACACGTTCGTGACCGGATACCTGGCCATGCTCCAACCCGAGGTCTTCTTCGGCCCTTTCGAGGTCAGGCCGGGCCGACGGTACGAGCGCTCGTCCCTGACGCCCGAAAACGCCGCGCTCCACAAAACGCGTTTGCTCGAGATGATGGAGCGCGAGAAATCCTTTTTAGATCCCGAAATCACCCTCCCCAAGCTGGCCCAAGCCCTGGACATCCCGGTCGCACATCTGTCCCGCGTCATCAACGACCTTCTCGGCCGGAATTTTTACGAGTTCGTCAATCATTACCGCGTCGAGGACGCCAAGAGGCGGCTGGCGATGCCCGAAGCGGGACGGGCAAAGCTGATCGCCGTCGCCCTGGACTGCGGGTTCAATTCCGTGGCCACCTTCAACCGGGTTTTCAAGGAATTGGCCGGCCGGACTCCCTCGGAGTATCGAAAGAATCCGACCGCGCCTTAAGCCGAGTATCCGCTCCGAAATCAATACCCTCTTTCGACGCCGGGCGGCTTTGCCTGTACTCATGGAGAAATGCGATGTCTCCATGAGTGCGGCTTTTCCTCCGTTCCCCGTTCCGTGACGGCCGATCAGGGGCAATAATCGTTCCTCAGCGCATACGCCGAGCAGAACACGGCCCCCCTTTCGGGTAGTATGGCTCCGGATGGACAAGATTCCATTGCTAACGATAAGGAGGATATCATGATCGAAACCACCTGTTCCGGGACGAAAACCGGAAAAATTGGACGAAAAAGAGGGCGGGCCGGCTTGGCGGCCTTTTCCCCTCTCCTCCTGGGTGCAATTCTTTCGGCCGCGGGACAGACCGCTCCTCTGCCCAAAGCCGAGTCGATTCTCGACGCTTTTGTCGAAAAATCCGGCGGCCGAGCGGTCTTCGACAAAATCGTCAACAGGCGGACGACGTCGACGATGAAGCTCTCCGTGCTCCCCGCTCCGGCCGAGGCTACGGCCATCCTGACCAAGGCCGGGCCCTTCCGTGTCGTCGTCAATTCTCAGGCCATCGGCAAAGTGGAATACGGTTCGGACGGTCGGGTCGTCTGGGAGATCAACCCGATGTTCGGGCCGAAAATCTGGGAAGGGATGGAAAGCAAGAGATTTCGATTTCTTTACGGGCTGGATCTTCCGATGCGCTGGCGGGAGGTTTTCAAAAAGGTCGAGTGCACGGGCCTCGAAACCGTCGCGGAAAAACCGGCCTTCAAGGTCCAGGCCTTTTCTCTCGATGATTACCCCGTGACGTATTATTTCGACCAGGCCTCGGGGCTTATAGTCAAAATCGAATATCCGATGGAAACGACGACCGGACAAGGCCTCCAAGAGATCATTTTGAGCGATTACAGAACCGTCGACGGAACATTATTCCCTTTTCTCCAGATCAGGCGGGAGCTCGGCCGGGAGATGACGCTGATGTTCAAGAGCGTCGAATATAACGTGGATATCCCGGTGGGCACATTGGCCCTGCCCGAAGCGATCCGGAAGATCAGCTCTCTCGTTCCGGCCGCGGCCGGGCAGCCGGGTGCGTCGTGGCGCGTGGATTCCACGGCCCTCACGATCGAGATCGACGCGGTCCACGGGCAATTGAGAGGGGACGCCCGGCTCTATCTGACCGCGTTGGGCACGGGCACGGAGGAGATCGGTCTCGATCTCAACCGCGAACTTTTCGCGCGGTCCGTCACGGACCAGTCCGGTCAGCCCGTGGAGTTTGAACGACGCGGCGCAACGCTGACGGTCCACCCCATCGGACGCGCCGCCGCGGCGGACCCCGTCGTCATACGCGTGCAGTACGCGGGTTCGTTCTCCGAGCGGGACCCCGAAGTCGGCTTCTACCACGCCTGGGTCGGATCGGGCATCTCCTACGGCCTCTCCGGGCGCTGGTATCCCGAACTCGCAGGGTCCTCCCGTCGATCGCGAGGGTCGATCAGCTACCTCGTCCCGCAGGGGTGGGTCGTCGCGAGCGTCGGCAGGTTGACCGAGGAGCGCGAGGTTCCATCGGGCCGGCGGTTCGATTTCGACATCACGTCGCCGATCGAGTTCTCGTTCGCGGCCGGCCCGTTCCGGTACGTGCGCAGGCACGTCGATGGCCTCGATGTCGGGGTCTTTCTGCTCGGCGGCGGGCCCGGGAAACCCGAGTTCTACCTCGAGAACTGCGCGCGCATCGGCGGTTCGCTGCGGGAGTTCTTCGGGTTCTTTCCCTATGAAGGCTACTCGGTGGTGGAGCTTCCGCCAGACCTGCTGGGGAATGCGGGCGGCGGAGCCTGGGAGGGTTTCACGTTCTACCCGTCGGGCGTGATGCCGGAGGGGTTCTTCTACGCGCCCGCCTTCGCTCATGAGATTGGCCATCTGTTGTGGAGCTGCGTGCGCAGCGCCGACGGACCGATCATCAGCGAGGGGCTGGCCCAGGTGTCGATGGGCCTGTACCTGGAGCAGGCTCTCGGCGAACGGACCTTCCGGACGCTTCTAAAGAACGGCGCCCAGGAGTTGCTGCTCGTCCATTCCGCGCGCCTCTACTTCCGCTCGCTTCAGTCTCCCGCCCATGCCGGCGGCACGGCACTCGGCCTGATCCTGCCCGGTGAAGACCTGGCACTCGGCGTTCCGGTCCAGGGCAAGTGGAACACCCTCCACATGTTGGCCAACAGCAAGGGTTGGTTCGTCTACGTGATGCTCCGCGACCTCATCGGCGCGGAGGCCTTCCGGGCGGGATTGCGCGGCGCCCTGGCCCGCTTCGCCTGGAAAACCATGACCCTGGCCGACCTGCGCGGGGAGTTCGAAAAAACCTCCGGCCGGAACCTGAAATGGTTTTTCGACCAATGGTTCTTCCGCAAGGGCGCGCCGGAGTTCGTCCTGTCCTACGTCGCCGAGGCCCAAGACGCGGGCTGGGTGGTGGAAGGCCGAATCCGGCAGGTTCGCGATGTCTACCGGGTCGCCGCGGAGATCGTTTTCGTCAAGGACGGCGCCCGCGAAACCAGGGTTGTCGAGATCGGGGGGGAGGAAACGGTGTTCTCCTTTGTCCTTTCCTTCAGGCCCGATGCCGTTCTCTTCGATCCCGATTACAAGATTCTCCGTTGGACGGACGAATTCAAAAAATAAGAATTTCTTCCAATTCCGCCGCCCCGGCCGGACCTTCCCGGCGGAGCCGGGTTTCTTCCGGGATGGATTACTTTTTCTTGTTCAGCCAGTCCAGGTGAATCTGCAGACTGACGCCGAAACTTATTCCGTTGCTGTTGGATTTACTGTCATAAGTATAATCGGTGCCGGTGGGGTAGTCATACTCGGAGGTTGTCTGGTAATGGCTGAAGGAATACCCGAGGTAATACTGAAGGCCGATCGCGGAATTGAGAAAATGCTCGTAGCCGATCTGTGCGCCCGCGTTCCAGGAGGAATACTTCTTATATTTATACGTGTATTTAGTGCCGGAACTGTTTGAGTATGTGCTTGAGTAATCCGGGTAAAAAGAAGTTCCGGTATTGCTGTAGACAAAGGGCATCCCCTTCCCGCTGCTGTTCCCAAAATAGAATCTTGCGAAAGGCCCCACCGACACATAAAGCTGATGATAGCTGCTTTCCGATGTGCTTGTGTGGGCGGTGTTGCTGCTGTCGTAGCTGCCGGAGGAATAGCTCAACGAACAAGAGGTCCCTACGGCGAGATTGACCCGTTCGCCAACGCTACCCCGCCCTAAAAGGCGGGGCTTAAAATCGGAGCCCCGCCTTTAAAGGCG
>JALHUR010000233.1 GCA_022867325.1 Candidatus Aminicenantota bacterium
GCTGAAGTCGGCGCCGATCCCGTCCTTGGAGACATAGGCCCGCAGGAAGGAGAAGTCGGCGGTATGGCGCGGCCACATCCAGTTGTCGACCTCGCCCCCGAAATTCCCGAGGTCCTGGGGCGGCGCCAGGACGAGCCGGACGTCCTTGAGCCGCTTGTAGGTGAACAGGAAATACTGGCTCCCGCTGTACATCGAGGCGACCGTCGCCCGGAGGTCGGGGCCGGCTTTTTCGGCCTTGGCGACGAGCTCCTTCTGGTTTTTTTCAAGGGCGTCGTAGCGCTGGCGGGGGGTCATCCCGAGCTTCAAGCGAGCTTGCACCTGAGCCGTCACATCCTCATAGCCGAGAAGGACGTCGGCGATGTAGCCCGGGGCCGGGATCTCCTCGGCGCGGCTCATGGCCGTGAAGCCGTTCTGGATATAATCTTTCTCTTTGCTCGAGGCCCGCTGAATAGCGCCGAAGGCGACGTGGTGGTTGGTCAGGATAAGACCGTCCGGGCTCACGAACTCGCCCGTCCCGCCGCCCAGGTTGACGACGGCGCTCATCAGGCCCGTCCCGTCCTTTTTATAGAGGTCGTCCGGGTTCATCCGGAGGCCTTGGGACTGGAGGGCAAGGTCCTTGATCTGATGGGGCAGCCACATCCCCTCGTCGGCCGAGACGGCCAGGGACGCGACCAGGACCAGTATCCAGACAAAGAACGTACGGAAGGTTTTCATGCTAAGACTCCTTTGGACGGCCAATCATGGGCGAAGGATAATAATTACTCTCTCCCGAAGCCGGTGTCAATGCCGGGGATCGGCGTTGGTTTTGACAAATCCGTCCTCCCCGTGCTATAAATCAACGAACTTCGGCACGACCCAATCCCCTGCGGGAAGAATCGCAATATTTTCGGGAGGTCAGGACGATGTTCGACGGCGCCTATACCCTTCTCATGACGCCCTTCGACAAGAATTGGAAACTCGACGAAGCCGGGCTGCGGGCGCTCGTCCGGCTCCAGGTCGCGAGCGGAATCCACGGCATCGCTCCGCTCGGAGTGACCGGCGAGAGTCCCTCCCTGAGCGAGGAGGAAATCCAGCGCGTGGTCGAGATTTGCGCCCAGGAAGCCGGCGGCAAATGCAGGCTTACCCCCGACACCTGCTCCTGCAACATCGACCAAACGATCGCCCGGGCCCGCCTCTACGCCGAGCTGGGAAGCGACCACGTCGTCGTCTTCGCCCCGTTTCTGGTCAAGCCGACTCAGCAGGGGCTGATCGAATTCTACGAG
Source organism: Candidatus Aminicenantota bacterium (assembly GCA_022867325.1). Classification (GTDB taxonomy): domain Bacteria; phylum Acidobacteriota; class Aminicenantia; order Aminicenantales; family JAFGBC01; genus JAFGBC01. The sequence goes on from JALHUR010000233.1 coordinate 1,263, forward strand.
CGGGTCGCCGACGCCTCGAAAGTCCCCATCCTCATCCACAACGCCCCCGAGCGGGTCGGCGTCAATGTCGAGCCCAAGACCTACGCCCGCCTCATGAACCACGGCAACATCGTCGGGACCAAGGACGGGGTCAAGGAGCTGGATCACCTGGCTAAAATCCTGTACCTGGCCCGGGGTAAGAATTTCGGCGTCTGCACCGGAAAGGATACGACCGCTTATCCGCTCCTGGCCTTCGGCGGGCAGGGCGTTTTCTCGGTCGCCGGCAACATCGTGCCCGGGGTCATGAAGTCCATCGTCGAGCACGCCCGGGCCGGCGAGTGGGACAAGGCCCGCGAGCTCCACTATACATACTTCGAGCTCTTTGAAGCCCTGCGTCTCGAAACGAATCCGATGGCGGTCAAGGAAGCCCTGACCTTGATGGGCTTGCCGGGCGGCGGGCTGCGCCCGCCCCTGACCCCGCTCGGCGACGCCAACAAGGAGAAGGTCAAACGGCTTCTCCAGGAGCGGGGCCTGATTTGAACGAGATCTTCCTCAGGGCGCCGGCCACGATCGCGAACGTCGGCCCGGGGTTCGACATCTTCGCCTTCTCGATCGCCCATCCCTTCGACCTATTCCGGGTCTCGCTTGCCCCGGCGCCTTCCGGCATCTCGATCCGCTGCCGGGGCGGGGAAGGCCTCGTCCCCCTCGACGCCGACAGGAACACGGCCGGGCTGACGGCGAAACATCTTCTGGCCAAACACGGCCTTTCGACCGGCCTGACCTTCGAGATCCATAAACGGATGCCGTCCTGCTCCGGGCTGGGTTCGTCGGCCGCCTCGGCCGCGGCCTGCGCCGTCGGGCTGGACCGTCTGCTCAAAATCGGCTGCGGCGAGGCCGGCCTGATCGAGGCCGCCAGCCAGGGCGAGATCGCCTCGGGCGGAACCCCTCACGCGGACAACGCCGCGGGCTGCCTCCTGGGCGGGTTCATCTTCGTCCGGAGCTTCCGGCCCGTCGATGTCGTCCGTCTTCCCCTTCCTGACATTCCGGTTGTGATTCGCGTCCAGCGCAAGCCGCACACGACTTCGCGGGGACAGATCGCGGCGAGCTATTCGCTGGCCGATGTCAAGCGCCAGATGGCCCGGTGCGCGGACGTCATCCGGGCGGTCGCCGGCGCCGATGTCGAGGCGTTCGGCCGTGCGATCAATCTGGACCTGATCTCAGAGCCCGTCCGTTCCCGCGCCGTTCCGGGCTACGACGAGCTGAAAAAAAGCGTGCTGGACGCGGGCGCCTGGGGCTGCAACGTCTGCGGCGGCGGGTCCTCCGTCTTCGCCCTCGCGCCGCCGGGCCGGACTCAGGATATCGCAGATCTCATGCGCGCGGTTCCCTTGCCGGACGGGCAATCTCCCGAAGTCATCATCACGACGACGAGCAACCAGGGCGTGGAGGTAATCGATGGACTATAAGCAAATCGCCGCGCTCATTGCCGGCAGCCGGAAAACGACGCCGGCCCATGTCCACATCAGGGGCCGGTTAGCGCCCGAGGATTTCGCCGGCCGCGATTTCAAGGCTTTCGGCGAGGGGCGCTACTGGGTTCTGATCGGCGATTACGCGCCGATCGAAGACTGGATGAAAAAGCACCGGCGCCGGATCGAGCTCGAGCACGTCGAGATCGCAGCCCGCAATTCGGCCCTGCCCATCCTCGACCTCCGGAAGCTCAAGGCCCGGATCGAGCCGGGCGCCATCATCAGATCCGGAGCCAAGATCGGCGAAGGCTGCGTCATCATGATGGGGGCCGTCATCAACATCGGCGCGGTTGTGGGCCGCGAGACCATGATCGACATGAACGCCGTCCTGGGCGCCCGGGCCGTCGTCGGCAGAAAGTGCCACATCGGCGCCGGCGCCGTGCTGGCCGGCGTCCTCGAACCTCCCAGCCTGAAGCCCGTTACGATCGGCGACCGCGTCCTAGTCGGAGCCAACGCGGTCGTCCTGGAAGGCGTCCGGGTCGGCCGCGGAAGCGTCGTGGCGGCCGGCGCGATTGTCACCAGGAACGTGCCGTCCGGCGTCGTCGTGGCCGGCGTGCCGGCCCGCGTCGTCAAGCGGGTCGAGGGCATCGCCGAAAAGGACAAAATCGCCATCCTGGACAGCCTGCGAACCCTGGGTCCGGCGCCGGCCCGGAGAAAACGAAAACGCGCCTGAGACCTCATGATCAGCGACCGCATGGCCGGAATCGAAAAGACGCTCATCCGGCGCATGGCCGAGATGGCCGATCCGTCCTGCCTCAATCTGGGCCTGGGCGAACCCCGCTTTCCCACCCCGCGGGCGATCCTGGACCATGTCCGGGACCATTGCCGCGACTGGCCCCTCGGCTATACGCCGAACGAGGGCTATCGAGAGCTCCGCGAGCTCATCGCCCAGACCGGCGGCAGGGGCGCCGCAGCCGACCAAGTCTGCGTGACCTGCGGAGCCCAGGAAGCGATCTTTGCCGCCCTGATGGTGTTGATTAATCCGGGCGATGAAATCCTCGTTCCCGATCCCGGGTATCCCGCTTACGCCTCGATCGTCAGAATCTGCGGCGGGATTCCCCGCCCCTATCGGCTGGAGGCGTCGTCCGGTTTCGCCCTCGACGTCAAGGCCATCGAAAAAACACTTTCGCCGAAAACGAAAGCTTTGCTCCTCAACAACCCTCATAACCC
>JALHUR010000234.1 GCA_022867325.1 Candidatus Aminicenantota bacterium
AGATTCAGACAATCAAACAGATGGCTTGTGGTTTCCGGAACATCGAGCACTTCAAGACGGCCATCTACTTTCACTGCGGGGGGCTCAATCTATACCCATGCTAAACCCGGAAGCCCCAAAATTAGGTCATCGGCACACGCTGGCTTTTATCCTACTCTTGGATTGTGAACTGAATTGGTTCCTCGGAAACTTTCCGCAGATCGACAAGGATACAGAAGAACTTGTTCCGTTCTGCGAGAAGAATGGGTTCATCTACATAGGAGCGCATGGCTATTTTTATCGTGGAGAGAGAGCCGTTCTCGAGGGAAAGGTCAAAGAAGGAATAGCCCAAATGCGTCAAAGCTTGGCGATTATGGAAGGGACGGGGACCCTGACCTGTTTCTCGCGTCTGCGGGCGAGGGTCGCTGAAGCCTGCCGAAAAGTAGGAGCTCTGGAGGAAGGGCTTTCTGCCGTGGACTGGGCCCTTGAAGCCGTCCAGAAATATGATGAGAGATACATGGAAGCCGAGCTCTATCGGCTCAAGGGTGAATTGTTGCGGATGCGGGGTGAGCCCGAAAATGAAGTCGAGAAATATTTCAGGCAGGCTATTGAGCTCTCTCGCCTACGGTCGGCCAAGTCATGGGAGCTCAGGGCCGTGATGAGCTTGAGCCGCTTGCGACAAAGACAAGGGAAACGAGAAGAGGCCAGAAAGATTCTGGAAGAGGTTTACTCTTGGTTCACGGAAGGGTTCGCCACTCCCGACCTTATCGAGGCGAAGGCGCTCCTCGAGGAACTTTCTTAACTCTGAACGAGATCACTTTCAATTTGATATCCGATCACGCCGCGATTTGTCATCCCTGACGATGGGGTGAGGCAAAATTAGCGCATGAACGCTCATTTAGCCGGCGCAGCGGAAAAGGCAATTATTATCCCTGAAAAGCTCGGCGCAGGCAGGAGGGGAGAAGTCTTTCGCGCCGAGGACAGCACCCTGAAGCGACATGTCGCTCTTAAGATCCTGCCGGCGCAGTTCAGCGCGGATCCGGAAAGACTGGCGCGCTTTCAGAGAGAAGCCCAGGTTCTCGCCTCGCTCACTCATCCCAACATCGCCGCCATATACGGACCGGAAGAAGCCGACGGAAAGCGTTTCCTGGTCCTGGAGTTGGTCTCAAGCGCCGGCTCCTCGGGGATCTCTGCCGCTGCGCCCTCCGGTCCCTGACCGGATACGCGCATTCTTTCCTGGCGGCACACCGGCTTCAATCCCCTTCGCGGGATTCCATGGACGTTAGTCCATGGAGGAATAGCGAATTCCCCGCTTCGGGGACAGGCGCTCCAACGCCTGCAGAGGGTAGATCCCACGGACGTAAGTCCGTGGAGCTTCAGTGTTCACAGCCTGGTGCGGACCAAGACGAAGCCGGAGGCCGAGCGGCTGGAGAAGTACATGATCCGCTGTGGATCGCATCATCGATCACCTGAAGCTGACGTTTGCGGCGGCGAAGCCCCCGCCCTCCCATGTCTTCGAGCAGGTTGCGCTCATGGCGGCCGAGGAGAGCGGGGAATATTTCTAAGAGATTGCCCCCGCCGGCTCTTCAGGCGCCGATTGCCGGGGCCGTTGACCCGTTCGCCGACGCTACCCCGCCTTTCAATACCCATGAACCGTTTCCGGTTCATGAGTACCGGCGCTCCAATGAGCATAAGTCCGTGGAGCTTCGGCCGGGGAGCAGCCTTGCAGCACACATAAGCCGTAAACGGCTTATGAGTACTGCGAAACGCCTGCACTCAGGGCTTCCATGAGTTTCGAAGGGTTGACAGCGCCGCCCGGCCGACGATATAGTTCCGGCATGGATAGGAGGGTAGATTCAGCGCAAAGGGCGGGAATTCGTCACATGCCGGAAAAAGGAAATTCTTCAGACGGCCATGTTCACGGCGGCGACATGATCGCCAAGGATCTCTATTCGCTGATCGTAATCGGAGGCGGACCGGCCGGGCTCTTCTGCGCCTTACGGGCGGCGGGGAATGGGCAAAAAATACTCCTCTTGGAGAAAAATACCTCTGTAGGCCGAAAACTTCTGCTGACCGGTTCCGGGCAGTGTAATATCACCCATGATGGAGATATTAGGTCATTTCTCTCCCATTATGGAGACAACGGCCGGTTCATCAAACCCTCTCTGCTGAACTTTCAGAATCGGGATTTAGTATCGTTTTTCAGCGAACGAGAACTGCCGGTTGTCACCGAATCAGGGAAGGTCTTTCCCGTCTCACGCAAGGCTATCAACATCCTGGATATTCTCGTCAAGGAATGTTCAGCCGGAAAGGTGGAGATCAGATGCGGGGACCCGGTCTTGGACGTCTCCACCCGGGAGGGGGGATTTCTGATACGGACGGGTCGGGAAACCTTCAGAGTCGACCACGTGGTTATCGCGACCGGAGGGATCACCTATCCGGTGACCGGATCGACGGGAGACGGGTTGAGTTTCGCCAAAAGTCTTGGACATCGAGTAACGGAAGTGGGGCCGGCTCTCACCGCCGTAGCCATTCAGGACTATCCTTTCTCCACCCTTTCCGGGATCTCCTTTACGGATGTGATCATCTCTCTCATCCAGGCCGGTCGAAAGGTACGGCAACATACCGGGGATCTGCTCTTCACCCATAGCGGACTGTCCGGACCGGGGATTCTTGATTTTTCCCGATATATCCGTCCAGGGGATACCCTCCGAATCTCTTTCCTCCCGGGCGTTGATCATCCGCAAGCGAAAGAAATCCTGATCGCCCGGATCAACGCGGCCGGAAATCGTCAGGTCAAGAAAATTCTTGCAGCTTTCGATCTACCGGACCGCTTCGTCAGAAAACTCCTCGACTTGGCCGGGATTAAGCAGGATCAGACCGGAGCTCAGCTCTCCAGGGAAGCCCGCTCCGCCCTTTTGGACCTTTTGACCGGATGTCCTTTTATTGTCAGCCGCCTCGGTGGGATTCATGAGGCGATGGTGACCCGGGGCGGGGTTTCGCTGGATGAGATCAACCCGAAAACAATGGAATCCCGACTCGTTCCCGGTCTCTTCTTCGTCGGCGAAGTTTTGGATATCGATGGGGATACCGGAGGATATAATCTTCAGGCGGCCTTCTCAACCGGGGCCCTGGCCGCAAAGAGGATCGCCGAGCCCCTCTGCTGAGCGATTACCTATCGATGTCCTTACGGTTACCACGTAATTAGGAAAAGAGATGTCTGTCACCAATTTCCGAGCAGCCGGTAGATTTCGTCGAGATCGGTCTCGGGCCAGGCGTCGTCCACGAGCCCGTTGGTGATGTCGACGTGGATGAACAGGCCCCGCGGCGTGGGGGCGGCGTCGAGGACACGGCGCGCGAAATCGGCCATGCCGGCGAACTTGATGTCGCGCTGAAGTCCGACCCGGCAGGCGAGGACGGTCTTGCCGCCGAAGCGCGCAAGGACTTTGTCGTAGGGCGCCTCGCTCGCGCCGAACTCGAGGCCCCGCAGGTTGCGGACCTTCTCGAGGCTCGGGAAGAGATG
>JALHUR010000235.1 GCA_022867325.1 Candidatus Aminicenantota bacterium
CGGAAAGCCTGAGTCGCTTGGAGTTCAGGGTATTTCTCGACGACGACCATGAGTCGCGATAAAGCGGAGTTCAGGCCATTAAAAGATTCCTGGAATTTGGCCAAGGCCTCGGGATTGTTGAGGACACTTTCATCCAATTTGACCTGGCCTACCTTTGCGCGGGCTTCGGCCACGGCCGTGAAGGTGTCCTTCTCGAAGGCCGCGGCGCCCTTGACGGTCTCGACCAAATTGGGAATTAGGTCGGCCCTTCTCTGATAGGAGCTTTCGACTTTAGCCAACTGGGATTTTACGCTCTGATCAAGCTTTACTAAAGAATTATAAGTCCCGGCGACGCTGAAGCCGATGATGACGAGGAGCAGTACCAGGACGCCCAGACAACCGAGTAGGGTTTTGTTCTTGGCCATGGTCTGTGTTTCCTTTCCTCCGAAAATTCGCGACCCGAAGTCGGGTTTATTGTAGCGGGAACCGGCCCCGAATTCAATCCCCTTCGCGGGATTCCACGGACGTTAGTCCATGGAGCGAATTCCCCGCTTCGGGGACAGGCAGCAGCCTTGCAGTACTCAGGGCTTCCATGAGTGCGGTTTCGCAGTACTCATTGGGCCGTGTTAACGGCTCTATGGGTGCGCTCCAATGCCTGCAACGGGTTGAGCCCACGGACGTAAGTCCGTGGAGCTTCAGGAAAGCGTTGCGTCCGGGCCGCCGTTGATTTAATACGGGAAAGGCCGGGATTTGTTTATATGCAGATGATCCTGTCTGCGGCGAGGAGACGGAATCCGGCGATTACTTTTTTTGCGCGGCGCTTTTTTCGAGCTTGTCTTTAAAGACCAGGGCCGGCTTCCAGCCGGGGGCGAGCTCCAGGACACGACGATTGAGCTGCAAAGCCCCTGCCAAATCCCCTTGCCGGGCGAGCAGGACCGTCTTGTTGTGAAGGGCTTCGATGTTCGAGGAGTTGATCGTCAAGGCCCTGTCCAAGTGCTCCAGGGCCCGGTTGATATCGCCCAACACTCCGTAGACTCCCCCCAGGTTGGCTTGGGCGCCGTCCGAGTCCGGCTGGATCTCGGCGGCCTTCAAGTACCAGCCGAGGGCCCCCTGGAAATCCTGCCGGCGAGACGCCAAGTTGCCCAGATTCAGGCAGGATAAAAAGTCCTTGGGATCGGCGTCCAGCGCCCGGCGATAATGGCTCTCCGCCTCGGCGATCCGTCCCATCTTGTCGTAGATCACGGCCAGGTTGTAGTGAGTCAGGTCCTTTCGGTACTCGAACCCGGCCAGGTGGGGCGCGACCAGTGCGCCGACGATCCCGGCCCCGGCCAGGAGGCGCCGGAAGCCAAGCCCCTTTTTAGCGCTCCGCAAAAATTCGACGATGGGGACGGAAGCGAATAAAAGAAGCGGCGGAACAACGAGAAGCCGGTAGCGGGAGAACAGAAAAAAGACGACGGTCGAGGCCATCCAGGCCGGGATGAACAGCCAAACCGGGGCCGTCGTCCTCCAGGCGCGGCGCTTGAGAAACAACCCGGCCAGGGCCAGGAGGCTGACCGCGCCGAACTCGACCAAGGGAAGGCCAAGGATGAAGGACCGGCCGCGGACATAGTAATAATCGACCGCGTCCGGCCGCTCGTACCATTCCCAGAACATCCCCGACTTCTTGGCCGACAAGCGGAGGAAGGCGCCCGGATTGTCGCGGGCCCAGCGCAGGGCCTTGTCCATCCAGTAGCGGGAGGATTCGGAAGGGGTCAGGGGACGGCCTGTTTCCTGCCGGGCGACGCGGATGGGCTCGAGCCGCTCGTATTCCGGCATCTGCTTGCCGGGGACAATCGATTGATACCAGCCGGTGGCGGCCGGGTTGTTGCCGATGTAGAAATTGACTCCGCCCTGGAACGTCGTGGGTAGGAAAACGCCCCCCACGATCCCGTTCCGGAGCGCGACCGGGAAGAGGACGTGAAGGAAGCCGCCGACCAGGGCGGCGGCGCTCCGGGCCCGCCGACCCCAACCGTCCCCTTCGCGCAAAGTCAACAGGACAAGGACGGGAAGGACGAGAAGCATGTTCTCGCGGAGGAGCGCGATGAGCCCCGCCGACAATCCCGCCTTAAACCAGGTCGAGGCCCGGCCCCCCTCCCGGGCCGAGGCCAGCGCCCAAAGAAGGAAACAGACGAGGACCACGGCCGGGGATTCCTTGAGGATCTGAACGTCATAGAAAATAAAGACTCCGTAAAGGGCGGCCAGACCGGCCGCCGCGAGGCCGTAGTGTTCGCCGAGAAGAAGCCGGCCGGCCCGGAAGAGGGCGTAGATCCCGGCCAGGCTGAAGAGGATCTGAAGCAGATAGACAGCCGCGTAGGAATGCCCCCAGATCTTATAGGTCAAGGCCAGCAGGTAGGGATAGAGGGGGGGCTGGAAGAAGAGCTCCCGGCCCAGCCAGTCGCCCTTCACGATCCGGCCGGCCCAGCTGTCGTATTCCCAACTGTCCATGACCAGCTGGGCAAAGAAAGGTTGAGGCCGGACCGCAAGCCAATGGCCGGCCCTCAGCAGGCCGGCGACGGCCAGAATCACCAGCAAGACCGCGGGAATGCCCTTTTTCACGGCAACACCTCAGTCAACCCTCCGACTCCCCGCCTTGCTGTACTCACGGCTTTCGTGAGTGCGGCATGAATGCCGGCACTCATGAACCGGAACCGGTTCATGTGTATTGAAAGGCGGAGTAGTGTCGGCGAACGGGTCTCGCGCCGGGGCGAGCGGCCGGAAACGCTATTTAGCGGGGGTGGATTTTTTTTCCTTCTTCTTGATTTTCTTCTTGAACTCGGAGCCGACGAGCTCGAGCAAGGCCATCTTGGCCCCGTCGCCCGAGCGGAGGCCGAGCTTGACGATCCGGGTATAGCCGCCTGGCCGCTCGACGAAGCGGGGACCGATCTCGCCGAACAGCTTGGTGACGGCCGATTCCTTGAAGAAGAAGGCCAGGGCCCTCCGCCGCGAGGCCAGCGTGTTGGCTTTGGCCAGGGTGATCATCTTCTCGGCCAGGGAGCGGGCCTCCTTGGCCTTGGCCAGGGTCGTTTTGATCCGCTCTTTCTCGATGAGCGAGGTGACGAGGTTCCGGAGTAAGGCCATCCGGTGCTCGGTCGTCCGCCGGAGCTTCCTGCCTGCGACTGCATGCCTCATGAGGGTCTACTCCTTGTCTTCTTTCTCTCGTCCCGTTTCGCCCTTGATCCTCTCCAGGACCCGGGGGGCCAGGTCCAGATTCAGGCTCAGGCCCATGTTGGCCAGGGTTTCCTTGATCTCAGCCAGGGATTTCCGGCCGAAGTTCTTGGTCTTGAGGAGGTCTTCCTCGGTTTTCTGGACGAGCTCGTAGATTTTCTCGATGCCGGCCGATTTCAAGCAGTTGTTGGACCGGACCGAGAGCTCGAGGTGCTCGATGGACTTGGCCAGGAGGTCCGTCTGGTCGAGGAAGGGAACTTCCTTCCTCTGGGCGGAGGGCTCCCGTTCCAGGGGTTCGTCGACGACGTTGAGGAAAATGGCCATGTGGGCCCGGAGGAGCTTCGAGGCTTGGGACAGGGCGTCGGTGGGGAGGATGGCGCCCGTCGTCCAGATCTCGATGGTCAGCTTTTCGTAGTCGATCCGCTTGCCGACCCGGGCCGGCTCGACCCGGTAGTTAACCTTGAGAATCGGCGAGTGGGAGGAATCGAGGGGAATATAGTCGACGCTGAGATCTTCATCCAGGTTCTGGTCGGCCGTGATATAGCCCCGGCCGTTCTTGACGACCATCTCGACATCGAGGCTTCCGTCCTCGTCGAGAGAGGCGATCGGGATATCCGGCTTCAGGATCTCGATGTCCCCGTCGTGATTGATGTCGGCCGCCGTCGCCTTGGCCGGCCCTTCCTTCTTGAGGGTCATCCGCTTGGGCTGGTCGCCCTTGAGCTTGAGCGGGACGCTTTTAAGGTTAAGAAGGATGTCCGTGACATCTTCGACGACCCCGGGAATCGTTGAAAATTCGTGGAGGACGCCCTCGATCCGGACGGCCGTGATAGCCGCGCCGGTGATGGACGACAGGAGAACCCGCCGCAGGACGTTCCCGATCGTGACCCCGTAGCCTCGCTCGAAGGGCTGGGCCGAGAACGATCCGTAGCTTTCGGTCAGGGTGTCATAATCGCACTCTAAAACTTTCGGTCTCTGAAAGCCTTGATCCGTCATCGCTCCTCCTTTTGCGGTCCTGTCCGGCCCCTCGGGTCGGGTCCGTTACTTCGAGTAAAGCTCCACGACGAGGTGTTCCTCGACGGGGAGAGTCACATCGGTCCGGGTCGGCAAAGACTTGATCCGGCCCTGAAAATCGGCCCGGTCGACTTCGATCCAACCGGGGACCGTCTTGGTCTTTTTGGACTCGACGAGTTCCTTGATGCCGGCGGTCTGGGCGGTCCGGGTTCGGAACCGGATGACATCGCCGGCGTCGACCTCGTAGGACGGGATGGAGACCTTGTGATCGTTGACCAGGAAATGGCCGTGGCCGATCAGCTGGCGGGCATGGACCCGCGACCTCGAGAATCCCATCAGGGTGACGACGTTGTCGAGCCGCCGCTCGAGCATGGACAGCAGGTTCTCGCCGGTGACGCCCTTGCGGCGCTCGGCCCGCTCGAAGAAGAGCCGGAATTGTTTCTCGGTCATCCCGTAATACCTTTTGAGCTTCTGCTTCTCCCGAAGCTGGATGGCGTATCCGAGGATCCGCCTTCTCATCTTGCCGTGCTCGCCCGGGGCGTAGGCCCGGCGCTCGACCGGGCACCTGTTGGACAGGCATTTATCGCCCTTCAGAAGCAGTTTCGTCTTCTCGACCCGGCACTGCCGGCAGACCTGTTCTCTTCTTTTCGACATCGCGCTCTCCTTTAGCGGCTCATGGCCTCAAACCCGGCGCCGCCTCCGGACGCGGCAGCCGTTGTGGGGGATGGGCGTTACGTCCCGGATGGACTTGATCTCGATGCCCGACGTCTGGAGGGAGCGAATGGCGGATTCGCGGCCCGAACCCGGCCCCGTGATCCGGACGTCGACGAAGCGGACCCCGGACTCCTTGGCCCGCTGGGCCGCTTCCTTGGCGGCGAGCTGGGCCGCGAAGGGCGTTCCTTTCCGGGCTCCCTTGAACCCCGAAGTCCCGGCGCTCGTCCAGCAAATCGTGTTGCCGTGATGGTCGGTGATCGTGATGATCGTGTTGTTGAAGGTCGATTGGATATGGGCCAGGCCGTAGCCGATCTCCTTCCTTGTCTTCTTTTTCTTGACCTTGGTCTTGGTGGTTGCCATGATGGGACTCCCTCAACCGGCCGTCTCTCAGGCCGACTTCTCCTTGGTCTTCTTGATCGTGTGGCCGCGCGGCCCTTTGCGGGTCCGGGCGTTGGTCTTGGTCCGTTGGCCGCGGGCCGGCAGTTTCCGCTTGTGGCGCTGACCGCGATAGCAGCCGATCTCGATCAGCCGCTTGATGTTCATGGCGACTTCCTTGCGGAGATCGCCCTCGATCTTCTCCCCCTTTTCGATGATCTGGCGGATCTTGTTGACCTCGTCCTCGGACAGGGCCTTGACCTTCTTGTTCTTGTCGATCTTGGCCTCGGCCAGGATTTTGTTGGACTTGGAACGGCCGATCCCGTAGATGTAGGTCAGGCCGACTTCGATCCGTTTCTCGGCGGGAATAGTGATGCCTGCGATACGTGCCATGGTGACCTCGCTTAGCCTTGCTTTTGCTTATGCCGGGGGTTTGTGCAGATGACTCGGACGTTCCCCTTCCTGCGGATGATCTTGCAGTTCCTGCAGATTTTCTTGACGGACGCTCTGACTTTCATGGTCGCTTCCTCTATTTGTAGCGGTAGGTGATCCGCCCCTTGGTCAGGTCGTACTTGGACAGCTCGAGCAGAACCCGGTCGCCGGGGAGGATCCGGATGAAGTTCTTGCGCATCCGGCCCGAAATATGGGCCAGGACCCGGTGCTTGTTGGCCAGCTCAACCCGGAACATGGCGTTGGGCAGGTTCTCAAGGACCGTCCCTTCCGCTTCGAACACGTCATCCTTGGGCATAAGGATTCTCCTTGGCGGCCCATATCTCGGGGCCGCCGGTCGACGCGGTCAGGCTCAGGATCTCAGCTCCTTCTGCGGTCAGGACGACGGAGTGCTCGAAGTGGGCGGACAGGCTTCGGTCCGCGGTCACCGCCGTCCAGCCGTCGTCGAGAATTTCGACTTCCCAGCCGCCGGCCGCGATCATGGGCTCGACGGCCAGGATCATCCCGGGCCGGAGCCGCGGCCCGCGGCCGGGCTCTCCGAAGTTGGGGATCTGGGGATCCTCATGGAGGGAGCGGCCCACGCCGTGGCCGACGAACTGGCGGATAGCCGAGAATCCCTCGGCCTCGACCGCGACCTGGATGGCGTGGGAGACGTCCGAAAGACGGCGGCCCTCCTTGATCTCATCGAGGCCCTTGAAAAAGGCCCGCTCGGCCGTCGCGATCAGGCGGCGGGCCAGCGGCGTTGTCTCCCCGACGGCGTAGGTCCGGGCAGCGTCGCCGTAGAATCCGTCGAGGACGACGCCGAAATCGATCCCGACGATGTCCCCCTCGCGCAGGGCACGGTCCGATGGGATGCCGTGGATGATCTGCTCGTTGACCGAGGCGCACAGGGTGGCCGGGTAGCCCCGGTAGCCTTTGAAGGCCGGGACGGCCCCCA
>JALHUR010000236.1 GCA_022867325.1 Candidatus Aminicenantota bacterium
GACCTTCGACCGATAGGCGGCGGCGATGAAGGCGGCGAGGTCCCGATAGCGCGCCTCGTCCCCGCGGCGCCCGAGAAGGCCGGCCAGACGGGAGGCCATGCGGGCCGTCTCGTGGTAGAGCGGCGTCACGAGCGCCGGAACGGGCGTCGGCTCCAGGCTCTCGTGGTCGGCCAAGCCCTCCCGGATGAGGCCGTCCTGATTCGACTTGGCCACGAGATCAAGCCATTTGCTCGTCGTATCGTATTGGTCCTCGATGAGGCGGCGGTCACCGTAATGCTGGACGAGCTTGGTCTGGAGAAGCGGATGGGCCATGGCCCAGGCCAGCCCGCAGTATTGGATGCCCACGAAGGGAGCCGTGTCCGTGAGCATGCCGTCCTCGCGGGCGGCATCCGCCCAGTCGGCCGCCGCCTTGGCGTAGAAACCGGCCATGTTAAAGTTGGCCAGGAAAGCGTCGGCCGTGGCGACGAGGTCGCCCCCGTAGCCGAATTTCTCCCGATGGGGGCAGTCCGACTGAACGCTGAAGATGTTGCTCAGGAACGTCCACCGGACCATGTCCTGGATCCGGTTGAAGAGGGCGTTCGAACAGGAGAACTCGCCGCTCTCGGCGACGTCCGCGTTCAGCCGCAGGCCTTCGAGATCGTCGGGCGCCGGCGGGCCGGGAAGCCCGGTGACTTCGGCGTAGCGGAAGCCGTGGAACGTGAAGCGGGGGGTATAGACCTCCTCGCCCCTGCCACGGGCGATATAGATGTCGGCTTGCTCGGCGATATCGGGAGCTCCGGGACCGCCGATGGGACGGCCGTCCTTGCGCCGGCCCTTGATCTGACCGCAGACGGAGGTCAGCGGATTCAGGTCCCCGTTGTCGTCCAGGAGTTCGCCGAAGCGGATCCTGATCCGTGTCCCGGCGGGCGCCCTCAGCCGAAGACGGGCCCAGCCGGCAAAATTGCGCCCGAGATCGTAGAGGGCCACGCCCGGCCGCGGCGTGCTCACCCGGATCGGGCGAAGACGGGCCGTGACCCGGATGGGCGGCTGGGGCTGCGCCTGGAGGGCACCGGAAGGCCCCTGGCAGAGGACGGCCGGCGCCCATCCAGCCCCGATCGCGCCAGGGGAATCCCAGCCCGGGATCTCCCGGCGGGCGTCATAGACTTCGCCCAGGTAGACGTTGTTCCGCAGGACCGGGCCGCCCCGGACCTGCCAGTCCGGACCGGTCGCGATGATCGCCGCCTTGCCGTCCTCGCCTTCGATCACCAGCTGGGCGATGAGGCAGGGCCGGCCGACCGGGAGGTCCACGCGAAGGTTCCGGTTCCCCCACATCCGGAGGGGGAGGGGGTTCCACCAGCCGTTGCCCAACATGACCCCGACGCAATTGAGGCCCGCCCGGACGAGCCCGGTCACATCGTAGACGCTGTAGAACACGCGTTTCTTATAGTTGGTCCACCCCGGATCGAGGACCCGGTCCCCCACCCGGCGGCCATTGATCGAGGCCTCGTAGTAACCGAGCCCTGAAACATAGAGTCGGGCCCGGACGATCCGCTCCGGCGCGACGAACTCCTTTCGGAACAGGGGGGCCGGGTCGTCCCGGTAGAAGTCTTCGTCATCGGCGGGGACGGGCTTTCCGTCGCTGATCCACCGGGCCTTCCACGGGGCATCTCCCGGCAGGGCCATTTCCCAGGACGCCGTCGGGCTCCAGGCCGAAGGACGGCCCTTTCCGTCCCATACGCGGACCTTCCAAAAGCAGCGCTGCCCGCTGCGGAGGGCCGGACCGGCGTAGGCGATGCCCAGGCTTTCGGCGGAGTGGACCCTCCCCGAGTCCCAAAGATCTCCACGATCGGCCTCGAGCGCCAGAGGAGAGCGGGCGACGAGGATCCGGTAAGCGCTCTGGGTAACGGCTCGTGCTTCCGACGTGAGGGCCCAGCTCAAACGCGGCCGCGGGGCGTCGATGCCGAGCGGATCCGAGCGGTATTCGCAGCGCAGATCGGCCGGGGCGATCCGGCCGCCATGGTCCCCGGCCCCGAGGGGCCGCCGGACGTCCTTTCCACAGGCGGTCCAGCCGAGCGCCAGGACGATCCCGGCGCCCGTGGGTCAGTC
>JALHUR010000021.1 GCA_022867325.1 Candidatus Aminicenantota bacterium
CGCTTTCCGAGCTGAGCTTAACACTCCCGGGGCCGCTCCTCACGTAGAAATCCCCGCTCGCGGCCTCCTCGGTTCCCTTCCACTTCAAAAAGACCGGCTCAGGGCTCCTCTGACAACTGACCAGGCAGACCGTCTTTCCCTGGACGATCTGGGTTTTCGGGTCGGTGCAAGTGCCGGCCCGGTCGCCGAGGCCGTTCCGGACCGCTTGGGCGAGATGTCTCATGAATTCGTCGTCGTTCTCGAACCGGTCCTGCTCGATGCCAGTCACGGTGCCGTCGTCGGCGACCCCGATCAGCAGGTCCCCGCCGGCCGTATTAAGGAATGCGGCGATCGTCTTCAGCACGGAGTGGGTGATGAGCTTATCGTCTTTCTTATCCTCCCGGAAGTTCCAGCGCAAGGTCGATTTGAACTCCAGGGTCTTCGATTCTCCCTGCTTGATCAGCTCCTCGGCCTGCCTGTGGGCCCGCAAGTAATGGTCGAACAGGAAATCGCGCAGGGCCGCCCCGAAGGCCCGGTCGTCGGTGATCCGCTTATAGAGGTCGAAGTTCGAGTCCACGATCTCCTGGATCGCGTCTTCGACCTTATGGTCGAACGTCAGACGGATATTCTCGCGGGTATTGACCCTGGCGCTCGCGTCGAGGGCGGCGTCCTCGTTGAGCTTCTGTAGGATTTGGCCAAGGGTCAGCCTGTGCTCCGGCCCGAGGTTCAGCCCGAACCGCTCATTGAGCTCGGCGATGATCTGGGAGAGCGGCTCGAGCAGCTCCTCCTGTCCGCCGCGCTGATCCTTTGTCATGACGGGCGCAAGCTGGCCGCCCTTCCGTTCGGGCGTGATCTTGCCGCTTCCCGTCTGCCGGATGCGGTACGACTCCATGTCGATATTCTGCTGGACCTCGCGCGGCAGGGTGTCCTGGTCGCCGGGAATCAGCCGCCTCAGGTGCCGGGCAAAGACGTAGAGCTTTTCGAGCTCGGTGTCGGCAAAGGTCAAGATCTGGGCCAGGAAGGCATAGAGGCGGACGTAATCGGTCAACTGGCCGCGAAAATCGTGCTGTTCGTCGGCCGGCAGTCCCGCGAATCGCGTCGTCACCGGGGCCAGGACGGCATAAAGCTGGTCCTGGGTCGCTTTCCTGTCGAAATAGGCCTTGGCGAACCGCTCGACGTCCGCTTCCGTGAAAACCGGGAAGCCCATGAGCCGGGTCTGGATTTCGTAGAGCAGATTCGGGTCGGTCGCTTCCGACAAGAACGTCGTCTCGTAATACGGCTCGAAAGCGGCCCGGATGGCGTCGGCCTCGTTGGCGAAATCGAGAACCATGGTCCCCCGCTTTTCGGGATGGATCCGGTTGAGCCGCGACAGGGTCTGGACAGCGTTCACCCCGCCGAGCTTTTTATCCACGTACATCGTATGGAGGAGAGGCTGGTCGAAGCCGGTCTGGAACTTATTGGCGCAGACGAGGAACCTATATTCGGACCGCTCGAAGACTTTGGCCGTTTTTCTCTCCGAGAAACCGTTCATCCCCGATTCCGTGTAGGACTGGCCGCCGTCCGGGACCGACCCGGAAAAGGCGACCAGGGCTTTATAGGGAAGGCCTTTTTCCAGCAGGTAACGGTCCAAGGCCAACTTGAAACGAACGGCGTGCAGTCGCGACCGGGTCACGATCATGGCCTTGGCCTTGCCGCCGATCTCATTGGAAACCTGGGCGACGAAGTGCTCGACCATGATCCGCACCTTCTCTCCGATGGCGTGCGGGTGGAGCTCGACAAAGGCTTTGAGAAGGGATTGGGCTTTGCTCTTGTCGTAACGGGGGTCGTCCTCGATTTTCTTGAGGAGGCGCCAGTAGGCTTTATAAGTCGTGTAGTTCTCAAGGACGTCGAGGATGAAGCGTTCCTCGATCGCCTGGCGCATGCTGTAGAGATGGAACGGAGCGAACTTGCCGTCTTCGCGCTTCGTCCCGAATAGCTCGAGCGTTTTGGACTTGGGTGTCGCCGTGAAGGCGAAAAGCGAGAGGTTCGGCAAGCGGCCGCGCTTTTCCATCTCGGCCAGGATCGTCGCCTCGAGTTCCTCCTCGGGGGTTTCCACTCCGGCCTCTTCTCGCTCAGCCTCTTCGAGGCTTCCGGCGGCGAGTACCGACTTGAGGCTCTTCGTGCTCTCGCCGGACTGGGAGGAATGGGCCTCGTCCACGATCACGGCGAATCGATGTCCCGGAAGATCTCCGATCTCGCCGACAATGACCGGGAACTTCTGGAGCGTGGTCACGATGATCGTTTTCCCGGATTCGAGGGCCTGCTTGAGCTGTCGCGAGGTCGTATCGATGTTCTCGACGACGCCCAGCGTCTGCTCGAACTGGCGCATGGTCGCCTGGAGCTGGCGGTCGAGGATGCGCCGGTCGGTGACGACGACGATCGAGTCGAAAACGCGCTTATCCTGAAGGTCGTGCAGGGTCGCCAGCCGGTGGGCCAGCCAGGCGATGGTGAAGCTCTTGCCGCTTCCGGCCGAATGTTGGACGAGATAGCGCTGACCGGCTCCGTTCTGCCGGGCATGGGCGACGAGTCGTCGCACGGCATCGAGCTGCTGGTAGCGGGGGAAAATGAGCGTCCTCCGGCCGGTTTTTCGACCCCTCTCGTCTTCCTCCTCGATCTCGTGGATGAATTGACGGATGAGGTCGAGGACGCTGTCGCGGACCCAGATTTTCTCCCAGAGATAGGCCGTCGGATAACCTTTCTGCGTCGGCGGAAAGGGGGGATTTCCCGCGCCGCCGAACTTCCCCTGGTTAAAGGGCAGGAAGCGCGTCCTCGGTCCGGCGAGTTGAGTCGTCACGTAGACGAGGTCCGGGTCCACGGCGAAATGGGCCAGGCACCGGAGGTAGGCGAAAAGCGGCTCGCGTGGGTCGCGGTCGGTCTTGTATTGCCGTATGGAATCCTCAACCGTCTGCCCCGTGAGCGGGTTCTTGAGCTCGGCGGTGAAGATCGGAACACCGTTCAGAAATAGCACCATGTCGAGGCTCTGGGCTGTTTTTTCGCTGTAGGGGAGCTGGCGGACGACCGCGAAGAGGTTCGCCCCGTGGAGCCGCTGGAGCGCTTCGTTGAGCCCGCTCGACGGGCGGAAGAAGGCCATCTGGAACTTACAGCCCGAGTCCTTGAAGCCGTTACGGAGGACGTCGAGAGCGCCGCGGCGCTCGATTTCGCGCGACAGCCGCTTGAGAAATTGCTCCTTGACCGCGGCCCCATGGTGTTGTTTGAGCTTTTCCCATTCCCTGGGCTGGGTCGCCAGGACGAAATCGATGACGTCGCGCGGCAGAAGACAGAGCGAAGGGTCGTATTCTTCAGGCGGGCGCTTACGATAGCCTCCGCCCGGGAATTCGCCGTAGGGCGCCGCCTCTTCACGAACCCCGGCGGCCTCTCCGACGCAGGCATCCGGCCCATAGAGCAACAAACCGCACTCGATCGTCTTTTCGAAACTGCGTTCGGAGACTTCAACCGTCATGGTCTTTCTCCAGACGCCGCCACGGCCCTCCGGGTTCCCATACCTCGTTGAATTCCGTTCTCGCATTGAGCGCTTGAAGGACCGGGAGGAGGAAGTTTCTTATTTTTATCACGACCTGCTGAAGCGGCAGGGCCACTGAGCTCTTCCCGATCCTGCGCAGAAACGCTCCCCATTGTATGTTCTTGTCCTTATCTTGGGCGAACTCGTCAGTAAACGCAACCGGCAACTCTGAAAGTGACGTCAACTTTCTTAGTTTGAGCGACACCAGCACGGCTCTCTGAAGCTCTGTGCCGCTAAAAGAAAAGAGGTCCCCCAAGACAGCGATGTCATAAAAATCTTTCATTCGGCTGTTCAATATCCCGAGTTCCAACATAGCATCGAGTTTTTCCGCTATGGTAGTTTCTTTTCGATAGACTCGGATACGAGGCGCCGGCATGTCGAGGAGCGTCGGGTAAAGGACGTATTCCGGTTCCGGCCATACGCTACCGCCGATCCCTATATCAACTTGAAGAGGAATCCTGATATCCCCCAAGCGGGCCATGAACTTAACGCGAAGTCCGTGGTATTCGGCCTCGTCGCGGATCGGCTCGAAAGCTATATTGTTCGCCTCGAAGGTGAGTCCGTCCGGCTCCACTTTCATGCGCCCGATTCTCGAGAAAACTCGCCGAAGCCCGGCTTCCGTAAGGGTATCGATTCCCAAGAGATCAAGGTCCATCGTCGTGCGCGGCAAATCGCTGGTCCATAGCACAAACAGCATGGCGCCTTTTACGACAAAGCTCTCGGCGTGGTCGGATTTTCCAAGCCGATAGAGCCAACGTTCGAACGCGTACCTTCTCAAGACCGGCGTGAAATCGTGAGTCCTCGCCGGGTCGAGGTTGAGCAGCCGCTGATGAACGGAAGCCGGGAGATTCGTTATAGGGTCCTTGGTCACGACAGGGCTTCTATATAGGGCTTCATAATCTTCTGAACTCGACAAATCTTGGCATAATGCCATAGCTCGTCGCGGGTGGCCTTGTGCGACCGAAGGCAATCTCTAAGGGCCTCGATAGCCACATCCAGCCCGATTTTATTGCGGAACTTGAACGTGTCGGCAACCGTCTTGGCGGGGTTGTAGACGCGGATTCTGCCTCCCGGAAAATCACGGACTTCGATACCTTCAGAGAACGTCTTCCCCGATGGGTAGACAAATCGCAGGCGGAGAGTTTCGATTCTCGGCCGCCAAGCGCTATTGGGGAGGGCCAGCCAAACGTCATATGGCTCCTGTGTGCCGATTTCATGAAAACGGAGAGCGGAAAGGAGGCAAACAACCCCCTTCGGCACGAGCTTTGAGGCTTCGATAAGTGTCCGATGCTCCTCCATCTGCCCGCCGAGCCTATAGAGCCCGCGGCCCGCCCGTTCGATGAGGCCTCTTTTATAAAGATAACGCAGCATCTCGCGGGAAATTCCCATTTCGGCAAGATCTCGGGAGCGCAGACTTCCACGGCTCTTTAGGAGACCGAGGGCCTTCTTCGTGACCTCGCCCGAAAAGCGGTTTTTCCCCATATTTGACAATTCCTATGTAATTATAAACATTTACCTGGGAAATGCAAGTATTTTCTTCAGGGGAAGGCAGGACTTCTTGCCCAGATTATTAACGAAACTTTAATAAGCCCTCTGCTTATTAAAGGATAACGGCTTATCCTAGGCCTCTCGCACGTCGATCTTCCCGGTGACCGCAGCGGAAATAAGAGCAGTGCGGTATTCTTTGAGTCGGTCGATGGCTTCGTAAACCTTCGCCACGAGCGTGTCGATCTTCGCAGTTTCGCGTAATAAATACGCCGTAATCTTAGGCTGCTCGTCACGAGGAGGAAGAGCAATCGTCAACGCCTTTATGTTCTCTGCATGGACATTTTGATTTGCGCCGCCATGTAAAGAGCTGACGAGGCTATCCTTAAAATATTTTGAGTCGAATGCGTATCTAAGGAATTCGACATGCACCTTACTAAATCTAAAACGTATCAAATATGAAGCAAATACAGCGCGTTCAGTCCCACACACAATTCCAAATCGGCCTATAGTGCCGCTCCGGGCGAAAAGAATATCTCCCTCCAAAAGTCTAAAAGTGCATTCGTCCTTTGAGTCGATGCTCACATATGGCATATTATCGAAGTGTATATTTGCACGATCATCGATATCAGAAATTCTAGCTAGTTTCACGCCTTCATCGATATATGTTTGCTCAGTATAAAAGCCCTGCTTGTGTTCCTTCGTTAGCGATTTAATGCGATAAGCTTCCCAAAGTGCCGGTATTATGCCCAGCCACTCGACGCCGGAGTCTTTCGTGGGGACGGTTGGATCGAGGCCTTTGGTGACGGCCTGGGTGATGAGAGCGGTGCGCTTTTCATGAAGGAGGTCGATCAGCCGCTCCTTTTTCTCGATGAGGGCATCGATTTTTGCCGTCTCGCGGTCGAGAAAGACAGCAATAGTGTGCTGCTCAGAGAGGGCAGGCAGAGGCAAGCTCAAGCTTGCATACCGTTCAGCGCTCACGTTTTGAATCGTTGCTTGGATGAACACCGATGCGAGCCACTGCCAATAGCCTAGCGAAGACGTGAAGAATCTGATAAACTCTGGGAAGGCTATCTCGTTATTCAACCGAGCGCGAATGAGGTAGCCTGCGTATGCGCACGTACCCCACGTTTTCCTGTACAGAAACGTCTTGCCTGCAGTCGCACCGCTTCGTGCAAACAAGATGTCCCCTTCACGGAGCAGATATTCCTTAGCGACTTCGTCAGGTAATGACTTAAATGTCTCATCACGAAGACTGTCATTTTCATCAATGTCAGTGATTCGTACATATCTCGGTAGGTCAAGCTCCTCAAGTTCCGCTGCTTCGTTAGCTCCATATTTAAGAGGCGCAGAAAGCACAAACTTAAGTCGCCTGGCCTCCCAATGCATCGGAATTTCCCCCAGCCATTCGACGCCGGAATCCTTGTATTCCGGATAGGGGCGGAACCGGCGGCGTTCGATTCCCGGAGTATTTTGCTCTTTGCTCACTTTATATGTATTCCCGATCGATCGGCCCATCGCCTAAATCTATAACCGAGGAGCAATAATAGACGCGAAAGAACTTCTTGAACGCTTTCATTGAACGATCTTTCGGCCAGAGAGACGGATCGGCGCACCAGCCGTCGAGCTCGATCTCAAAGATGGTGGGGTATTTCCTGGCCCACGCCAAGAAACCCTCCGTCGGCACGACAACGAGGACGTTGCGGTTTATCGTGGGCAGATTTTCATAAGACATATCTTGTTTCTTAGATCGCTGTAAAAATTCTCTTCATAGGTTCGGATCCTCGCTCGCTTTTGATACCGTCCATGGGCCTAAGGGCGGCCAAAAGTCTGAGAACTTGCGACTATCTCCGAGCGCCCGCCATAACGGAACGAGAAAAGCCTGGAGCAACTCTCCCACAGCGGCAAAGTCGGCCGGAGTACCGGGCAGAGAGTTGCGGGTCAGATAGACGCGCCATTGCTGCGCGCGGGCGTCGTCGGCGAAGAAGCGTGGCGTAAACGCGGCCGGAAGGGCGGCATCGATCGCCGTTCCGCGACGCTTGAAAGTCGCGGCGATCGCGCGGGAGAGGCCTTCTCCTTTGAAGGAGAACTGCCGTGTAAAGTAGAAGAATCTTTCCGAAGCATAGCGTTGTAATCCGAAGCCGATATCCTCGCCGCTCTCTTTGAACCGATTTCGGAGGCGATGGCGAATCGACTCCGCGAGATTCTTTTCAGAATCCTTCATGCCGACAACGCTTCCAGATACGGGCCGACAACCGTACGAGCTCGACAGACTTCAGCTGTTCGCGAAATATCATCCCTCGTCACTTTTTTTGAACGAATTCCATCCCGCATAGCCTCCAATGCAACATCGATTCCGACTTTATTCCGATAGCGGAAACAGTCCACGATGGTGCGGGCCGGAGAGGTTATTCTCACGGAAACCCCCATCATGGGCCGTGAGATCACTCCATAGGTCAACATAGCTCCGGAAAAGCGCACGATCCGAACCTTCGCCGGCAGTCTCACCGGTTTTCGGGCTTTTCGGCTAATCGCCATCCATACCTCGTGAGGGGATTGCGTCCCGATTTCATGAACCCTCAAAGCGGTAAGAAGGCAGACGATCCCATCCGGGATCGCCGAACTGACCATAGCGACCGTTTCAAACTCATCAAACTTCAATGAAGTAAGACGGTATTGTCCGAATCCGACTTTTTCGACTTCTCCCTCCGCGACGAGTCTCAGTAACGCGCGAAACGAGACCCCCAGCGGTTTGATATCCCGGGGCCGGAAGTAAGCCCCAAGCCCCGCCTCTGCAAGTCGTTCGCGTAAAATAAGAGTTCTTTTCATGTTCTAATGATATTAAATGTCGGCTCTTGGATGCAAGTGCCGACATTTATGGCCAAAACTGCACGCCATCTCTCCCTTATAACCGAATCAAACGTCGGCACTCACGAATATTTGCCGACGGTTTGCCGCACGTTCATCCCCCACCCGTCACCTCGGCCAGCATCCGCATGATGTCCTTCTCGATGGTCCGGATGTCCGCCTCGATCTCCTCGAGTGGCCGCGGTTGTGTGTATTTGTAGAAGTAGCGGTTGAAGTTGATTTCATAGCCGACGAGGCCGACCAAACCATCCTTGGCGTCTCGCCTGGACGTATCGATCCAAGCGTCAGGGACGTGGGGCTTGACCTCGCGCTCGAAAAACGCCCGGACGCTCGCCTGGATGCCCTTGGCGTCGGCCGGGTCGGGGCCGTCGACCAAAGGAACGCTTTCGGTGTCGCGGAGCTCGGTGTCGGGCTCCGGATT
This sequence comes from Candidatus Aminicenantota bacterium, assembly GCA_022867325.1. GTDB lineage: Bacteria > Acidobacteriota > Aminicenantia > Aminicenantales > JAFGBC01 > JAFGBC01. The sequence goes on from JALHUR010000021.1 coordinate 8,313, forward strand.
TCCGTCCTTGTCGCGGCAAACGGCGGCGGTTTCGTCCCGCTCCGACAGAGCCGAGAGAATCGCTTTGATGATCGGCGCTGGGAGCTTGAGCCCGGCTTTCTTCGCCGCTGCCCCGAGGATACTGAGAAATTTTTCCCTGTCCTTGAAGAGATTGCTCGGGAGCGTCCGCAGGAGGCTTCGAATTTCCTCCTGAAACGCCCGCCCTTCGGCCTGTTCTTTGGCCGCGGCCGCGCCCTTCTTCTTTGATTGGGCCAGATTCTGAAAGGTACGTTCCTCCTCAAGCCGGGCAATCCGCTCCGGGCTCGCTTGGAAATTGAGCCGCAGGGGCCGCTCGACCGTGACCTTACGGAACCCGAAATGCGTCGTCGGGTAGATCTTGACGAATTCGCCCTCCTCGAAGGCACAGAGAAGCCTGAGGATTTCTTCGGCCTTCTCCGGGGGAATCTCGCGTCGCTTGTCGCCGAGGCTTTTCCGCATCGGCACCCAGAAGGA
>JALHUR010000022.1 GCA_022867325.1 Candidatus Aminicenantota bacterium
CCGGGCCTCCAGGACCTCCCGGGGACGAAGCGGATGGCGGGTGAGAACAAGAAGGAGCGCGGCGACGGCGATGAGCACCGCGCCTGTGACCGCTATGACGGCCGGCCTGAGCGCGGGCTTAGGCCGGGCGGCCGCCGGCTCACTTCCTTGCGCGACGGCCCTCCGGACGACCTTTGCCCAAGCCGTATCATTCCAGGAGTGTCCCGCCGCCCCATCGAGTTCTCGGACCCGGTCGAGCGCGGACAGGTAGGCGTCGAGCTCGGCCCGGCAAGCCGCGCAGGTTTTAATATGCGCCGCGACCCTCCCGGCCTTGCCTTCGGAGAGATCTCCGCCGGCGGCGAGGGGGAGAAGCTTTCGGACTGACCGACAGGTCATGAGGTCGTCTCCTTTCCGAGCGCGGCGTCCCGGGTCATGAGGTCCTTGATCTTTTTCCGGGCCCTCGAGAGATGGACGCGGACCGCGACCTCGCTGGCGCCGAGGATGCGGGCCGTCTCCCGGATGTTCCGGTCCTCGAGGTCGCGGAGGATGAAAATTTCCCGTTGGTTGCGGCTGAGCTCGTTCAAGCAGGCACGAAGACGGTCCCGGAGAACCCCATCTTCATGGCGCCGCTCCTGGTCGGCCGGGGTCGAGGGCTCGGCCGTCTCGGCCAGCGAGAGCGAGCGGGGCTTTTTTCGGAAGGATTTCCGGGCTTCGTTGACCAGGATTCCCAGGAGCCAGTTCTTGAAGCTGCGGGCCGTGTCGAAGCGGGCGAGATACCGGTAGGCGCGGAGAAGGGCCTCCTGGGAGGCTTCGTTGGCGTCTTCCCAGTCCCCGGTCATCCGGTAGGCCAGGCGGATAAGGTCGTTCCGGTAGGGCCGGACCAGGGGCTCGAAAGCGTCCGAGTTGCCGGCCAGGACCATTTCCACCAGGGTTGTCTCCTGTTCGTTCATCCAGATGAGTATATCCCGGCCCGAGGCAAAATGTTAACCCGTTCGCCGACGCTAAGAGCGCGGCTCAGGGTTAATACTCATGAGCCAGAAACGCCTCATGAGTACAGTCGCTCCAATGCCTGCATTGAGTTGGTCCCGCAGAGGCGAGGCTGCGGAGGTTCCGCCCTGACCAAGCCCCGGCATTCATGCCGGGGAGTCGAGGGTTTGACTTCGAGGGAACCTCGCTTCGGGGCGCGAGGACTGTATGAGCTTGGCCCGAATTGAACAAGAACCATAGAGGGGCTATTGATCAGAGTTGATTACAAAAATCGAGGGTGCGAGTTCCGCAGCGCCGAGAGGTCAGTGAAGGAACGGCGTGAAAAACCTCCGCGGTCGCGAGACCGTTACGAACATCCTTGAAAGGGATCCGGCCGGAACTTGGCTCCGCTATCGGGAGAGCGGCAGGAGCACAACTTTTTCCAGCCTCATGGCGTTATTGTTGACGATCGACCGGATCTTGAAGCGAAGTCCGTGCTTGCCTTCCTTGAGCTCGACCGTGCCCAGGGAAAAGGTCTGCGGGAAGTAGAGGCTGGGCGAGCTCCGGACGACTCCCGGGATTTCCGTCCCGTCGTCGAATTCGGCGGCGAACGAGCTTCCCCGTTCGCCGCCGCAGGCATAGGACGCTTGAACTTCGTAAGTCCCATCCTTCTCGACGATGAACTCCCACTCCGGGAAATCGTTGACGTTCTGCCAGTTGGCGAGCAGGGTCGTCCGGTAGAAGAAATCGAGGTAGGCGCGCTGGCCCATCTGGGAGCGGATGTCGGCGAGCGTAACCGGAAGCTCGATCCGGCCGCCGTCCCCGGGCCGGATCTCGTAGGGATCGACTTGGGGCGGTCCCTGGAGGTCGACGCAGATGACGGTCGCGTCCGGGTCGAGCGGCTTGTCCGGCAAGGAGATGACGATATCTTTCCCGTAGCGCCGGTAGTTGAGTTCACGGCCCGGCTCGGCCAGGTACGACACGCGCCTCAGGAACGTCCTCAAGCCGGGCAGCCGGATCCTCTTGTCCTCGGGCCAGCCCATGACATGGATGTAGAGCCGGTTCCCTTTGACCGTGCAGCGCCCGAAGAAGGGGAGCTTGTCGAAGACGCCGGCCGTCGTCCCGTAGACGGCCTCCCCGTTGACCTTGAGCCATTCGCCGATCCGTTGCAGCCGGGCCTGAAACTCGGGTTGGATGGTCCCTTGAGGAGTCGGCCCGACGTTGAGGAGGAGGTTCCCTCCCTTGCCGGCGATCTCGATGAGCTGGCGGATGAGCTGGGTCGCGCTGTGGAACTCGGTCTCGTAATGGTTGTAGCCCCAGCCGTTGAAGTTCATCGTAGTGCAGGCCTCCCAGAGACGGGGGCTTCCGTCCGGGTTGCGGAGGCCGGTCGCCGGGACGTAGTTCTCGGGCGTCCCGAAATCGCCGCGCCCCGGCTCCCGGTTGAAGAGGCGGTCGTTGATGAGGATGTCGGGCTTGAGCCTGAGGAGAAGAGCCTCGACGTCGTCGGCCTTGAACTCGGCGCTGGAATGCTCCCATTCGCCGTCGAACCAGAGGACAGCCGGGCCGTACTTGACGACCAGCTCCTCGACCTGTCCCTTCATGTAATCCAGGTAGCGGTTGAAGTCGGCGTCCTTGACCGTCCGGTCCGTCTCCCAGGAGCGGCGGGGAAGATAGTCGGGATGATGCCAGTCCATGATCGAGTAGTAGAATCCGAGCGGCATCTTCTGACGGCGGCAGGCCTCGGCGAGCTGGGCCAGGATGTCCTTGCCGTACCTGGCGCTCATGACGTCGAACTCGGTCAACCGGCTGTCGAAGATGCAGAATCCGTCGTGATGCTTGGAGGTGATGACGATGTACTTGACGCCGGCCTCCTTGGCCAGGGCGACCCATGCGTCCGGGTCGAACTGGGCAGGGTTGAACTCGGCCGCGATCCCGTCGTACTCGCGCAGGGGAATCTGGAGGAGCTGGCGGGCCCATTCTTCCCGGCCGGTCAGGGAATAGACGCCCCAATGGATGAAGAGCCCGAACTTGGCGTCCTGGAGCCATTGGGTCCGGACGGGGCGGCCGTTCTGGGAGAAGGCCGGAAGGGCGGCCGAACAAAGACAGGCGGCGGCCGCCACCCACAGGGCGAAGGCGCGGACGCGTCGGATCGCGGTTCGTGGAAAGTTCATGGATTACCTCTTAGAGAACCTTAGCTCAGCGGGACCTGAAAAGTCAACGCGGACCGGGACCGCCATGACCGGGGGGCCGGTTGAGAAAAAATAGGCGGCGCGTCCGTTCATAACGATGTGAAGGATCGGGACGCTTCGGTCAAGCCCGAGGGGAAGAACGGCTTCCTCTTCATCGGGGAAAGCCCGGCCAGCCTGAGCATCCGGGCCCTGATCGAGAAAATCCGGGGTCACGGAGCTTCCGTGCTCATCGTCGGCGAGAGCGGGACCGGGAAGGAGCTCGTCGCCCAGTCCATCCACGGCCGGGAGGAGGACCGCGGCGGCCGGTTCGTCGCCGTCAACTGCGGGGCCATTCCCGACTCCCTCCTCGAGAGCGAGCTGTTCGGGCACGCCCGGGGCGCATTCACCGGGGCCTGGCGCGACAAGGCCGGGTTGATCGAAGAAGCGGGCGGGGGGACGTTTTTTCTTGATGAGATCGGGGATCTGTCCCTTCCCCTCCAGGCCAAGCTACTCCGCGTTCTTCAGGAGAAGGAGATCCGCCGGGTCGGGGAGAACCGGCCGCGGCCGATATCGGTCCGCTTCCTGTGCGCGACCCACAAGAACCTCGAGGCGGAAGTCGCCGCCGGGGCCTTCCGGGAGGACCTCTACTACCGGATCCGGATCATCGTGATCGAAATCCCGCCCCTCAGGGACCGGAAGGAAGACATCCCGCTCTTGGCCGAACACTTCCTGGAGCGGTACAGCCAAGAGATGGGCCGGGGCCGGACCGTCCTGTCTCCCTTGGCGCTCGAGCGGCTGTCCGCGTATTCCTGGCCGGGCAACGTCCGGGAGCTTCAGAACGAGATCCAACGCTGCCTCGTTTTTCAGGGCGACGATCCGGTCATCGGCGAGGCCAGTCTCTCGTCCCGATTCCGGCCGCCGGAGGAGCCGCCCTCCCGCGATCCCTTCAACCTTTCCGCGGCCAGGGCCGAGTTCGAGAGACGGTTCGTCCGCCAGGCGCTGCGCCGGTTTGATTTCAATAAAAAGCGGGCCGCCGCCGAGATGGGCCTCACCCGCCAAGGCCTGTTCAAGCTTATGAAACGCCACGGGATCGAGACGCCGAAACGGCCGGTCCGCAAGCCGACTGCGCAAGCTTGTTAGGGCCGTCCGGTTTCCATTTGGGAGCCCTTGGGGTATAATCAAAAAATACAGGACCGTCGATCCGATGGAGGGTTTCATGCCGAAAAAATTCCGGATGGGCCGCGAGCTTGTTCTTTCCTTGGCCGTTTTCTTGGTCCTCTTGTCGGTGACGCTCTGGCCGGACGCCTCGGGGCCGGCCCCCGCCACGAAATCCAGGCAACCGCTGCCGACCCGCTGGATGGCCGGGGACGGGTCGGCCAAGCCCGTCCATGCCGTGCCCGTCTATAAGGACCCCCTACGGATGATCCCGGTCGAGTTTCCGGCCGCCCGCGCCTTGTCGTCGGACCGGCCGATCGCAGCCGCCGCTTCCACTCGTATTCTCCTGGTCGTCGAAGACAGCCTCTACGCCTCGATAAAAACGAAGCTCCAGCGGTTCGTCCAGGACCTCCAGAAAGAGGGCTGGGGCGTCCTCGTCTACCGGTTCGGATCCGGGACGCCCCAAAGCCTCCGGGCCTACCTGCGCTCCCGGTATAAAGAAAAGGGAGGCTTGGCCGGCGCTTTGCTCATCGGCGACATCCCCTACATCGTCTATGAGATGATGCAGAGCTGGTACGGCACGGACCGGGAATACGAGGATTTTCCCTGCGATATTTTCTATATGGATCTCGACGGCTCTTGGTCGGACAGCAAGACCGACGAGAGCGTCCAGCCCGGAAACGGCAAGTACGACACGCGCTCGGGCGACCGCGGGCTCGAGATCTGGGTCGGCCGGCTTATGACCGGCAACCTGACTTGCCTGGGGACCGAGGCCGGAGTCCTCAATAATTATTTCGAAAAGAACCATCAGTTCCGGACCGGCAGGCTGCGGACGGCGCCCTCGGCCCTTGTCTACGATGACGACGATTGGAGCGGGATGGGGACGGGGGATAAGTCCAACATGAAGAAGCTCTTTTCCGGCGTGACCGAGATCAGCGACGCCGAGAAGACGACGACCGCCGATTACAAGACTTACCGCATGCCCGCCGACCTCGAATTCATCTATACCCGGTCCCACGGCTGGCCGGGCGGCCACGGCTACTACAGAAACAGCAAGGCGAATTTCGAGTACGTCCTCTGCGCGGAGTATGTCAAGATCGTTCCCAAAGCCCTGTTCTATTCTTTCTTCGTCTGCTCGGGCTGCGACTTCACGGCCGCGGACTATCTGGGCGGAGTGGCCGCTTTCAACCTCCAGTCCGGCCTCCTGGCTTACGGATCGGCTAAGACGGGCGGCATCTGGGCCGATGATTGGTTCTTCGAGACGCTGGCCCAAGGCGGAACCTTCGGCGCCGCCTTTGTCCACTGGTTCAATCATGCCCAGACGACCTATCCCGACGGCGCGCCCCGCTGGTGGTACGGGATGGTCCTGGTCGGGGACGCGGCTCTCAGGCCCATGGTCTGGATCTCGGGAACGGTTAAGACGGACGCGGGCGCGGTTGTCCCGGGAGTCACCATCACCTTCAGCGGCAATGGAGGGAAAGTCGTCACCGACGCCCAAGGCGTTTACCGCTGGCCCGTATTCTGCGGCTGGTCGGGCACGGCGACGCCCAAGAAATCGGGCACTACCTTCCAGCCGGCTTCGCGTTCGTACACGAAAGTCCTAGCCAACAAGACCGCCCAGAACTATAAAGCGGTCCAGTGATGAGCGCGCAAGACAAGGATCAAATCTTCCGGCTGGTCTGCCCCTGCTGCCAGACCGTCATCTGGGTCGACGCGGCCGGGCGTTCGATCGCCAAGACCGAGAAGGGCGAGAAGAAAAAATCCTCCCTGGACGATCTCCTCGACAAGGAAAAGAAGCGGCAGGAGGAATTCGGGCGGAAGTTCGAGGTCACGGCCGAGCTGACCAAGAAGAAACACGACCTGGCCGAGGAAATGTTCCAGAAGGCCCTCTCGACGGCCGGCCAGGACGAGGGCGAAAAGGACGGCGATCGCTGACGGGCGATCTCTCAGCGTTGCGGCCCGGCCTCTTCCTCCGGAGACCGAGGCGCCATCGTGAACTTCGTGAATCCGAACAGGGCCAAGACCGCGACCGAGGCATAGTTCATGACGGCCCAGGGAAGGTAGGAAAAGACCGGCACCCCGATCGTACCCGTTATGTAGACGCCGGCCATGCTCCAGGGGATGAGGGGGACGATGATAGCGCCCGCCTCCTCGGCGATCCGAGACAAGTTCTTGGCGGCCAGACCCATTTTCTTGTAGGCGGGGAGGAGGAGCTCGCCGGGGATGATGATCGATAGATAAGAGCTGCCGGTGACAAGGGCGGTGGCGATAGCGGCTCCTATCGTAGTCAGGACAAGGGACCAAACCCGGTCCGCGAAGCGCATGATCCGGTCCAGGATCACGGACAGCATCCCGGTCGCCTGCATGATCCCGCCGAAGGCGAAAGCCGTGAAAGCGACGAGCTGGGTTTCCATCATGCTCATCATCCCGCCCCGAGAGATGAGGGTGTCGACGGTCGCGACGCCCGTCTTGGCCTTGAAGCCCGTGTTCAGGGCGTTGGCGACGTCGACCAGGCGGGCTTTTTGGACGAGCAGGGCCAGGGCCGCCGCCGTGAAGGACGAAAGGAGCATCCCCGGGATGGTCGGCTTCTTGGCCGCGGCGAAATAGAAGACGATCGCCATCGGCAGCAGGAGAAGGACATGAAAGCGGAAGTTGCGGGCGAGCGTCTCGGTGATGAGGGCGATGGCGCCGGTATCCGCTCCCCGGGCGCCGTACTTCAGGCCGGCCAGGAAATAGACGCCCAAGCCCAGCAGATAGGCGGGGACGGCCGACCAGAGCATGTGCTTGATATGCTCGAAGAGGTCGACTCCGGCCGTGACAGAAGCGAGGTTGGGGATGTCGGACAGGGGCGAGAGCTTGTCGCCGAAGTAGGCGCCGGCCACGATGGCGCCGGCGGCCGGCCCCAGCGGAATCCCAAGGCCTATCGCGATCCCGATGAAGGCGACGCCCAGGGTTCCGACCGTCCCCCATGAGGTACCCGTGGCCAGCGAAGCGATCGAGCAGACGAAGCAGGCCGTGACCAGGAAGAATTGGGGCGAGATGAGCTTGAGCCCGTAGTAAATGACCATGGGGATGGTCCCGCAGGAGATCCAGGACCCGACCAAGACTCCGACCGAAAGCATGATCAGGATGGCCGGCATGGCTTTGGCGATGCTCTCGACGATGCCCCGCTCCATGTCCTTCCAGCGAAAGCGGAGGATAAAACCCAGGCTGCCCGTCAAGAAGGCGGCGGCGATCAGAAGGACTTGGGGGCGGATTTTATAGACGCCGTAGCCGACGCCGAGCAAGAGCCCCATCGAAACGAGCGGGATGAGGGAGACGCCGAACGACGGCGCTTTCGGGTGCCGGGGAGCGGAGGGTTTTGTCATTCCGGCCTCCATCAGGGTTCGCTGAAAGTTCCCCGGGCGACGACCCGGCCTCTATCGACGAGCCGCCGGCCGCGGGCGAAGGCGTCGCGGAGGTTGAGGTTTTCGTCCAAGAGGAGAAGATCGGCGTCCATTCCCTCGGCGATCTTTCCCTTTCCGGGGAGCTTGTAAAAAGAGGCCGGGGTCGTCGCGAACAGCCGCAAGGCCTCCTCGGGTCCCAAGACCTTTCTCCGGACCAAAGCCTGAAAGTTCAGGAAGAGGTCTTTTTCATCGGCGACCGCGAGCCGGACGAGATTTCCCTCCTTGTCGAAGACGGGGAGGCTTCCGTTGCTGTCCGAGGAGACGGTCAGGCGCGACAGGGGGACGCCGCCGTCCCGGCAGAGCGAGACGGCCTCGATGACGCTGATGTCGGGCTCGGAGGCGGGGATGTTTTCGGGCCCGGCCGTCAGGTCGATCATTCCGCCCTGGCGGGCGAA
>JALHUR010000237.1 GCA_022867325.1 Candidatus Aminicenantota bacterium
AGCCGCAAGAGCCTCTACTTCGTCTACAACAACCCCGACGAGAGGCTCCTCCCCTTCACCCGCAGCCGGCGGGTCATCGAGGAGCCGGGGATCAGCCGCATCAACCTGACCACGGGACCGCAGTCCATCACGGGCTCGACCCGGATGCAGGCCACGACGATCGAAACTTGGGTCGTCGGGACGGTCCTGGCGACGGCCCTGGACGGGGCGTTGAGGACGGTCCTCTCGCCCAAGGAGATGGCGAGGCTCGGATTCGGGCCGGAGCCGACGCCGCTCCGGGAGAGGCTCCTGCGATTCGCGGCCCTCCACGAGGAGGTCCGCAAGACAGTTCCGGCGCTTGCCGATCTGACCGCGCTCGAAGCCGACACCTACGCCGCCGGCCGCTTTTCGACCACCTTCGCCGCCGAGGGGCTCATCACAGTCTTCATCGACGGAACGGAACGGAGCCCGACTTTCAGGCTCTACCCCTTGGATACGGTCGACGAGGCCAAGCGGAAATGCTGGATCCGGGTCTGGACTCCTGCGCCGGACCTGGGCTCCGCTTGGAGAGCGTTCCTGGGGAGGCCGTTCCGGGGACTCTCGGCCGGCCTGTATCAAAAACCGTTCGAGGAGGAGATCGAGGATCCGTACCTTCGGACCGCCGCCTTGGAAAGCTTGAAACGGGCCGGCGACGATCAGCAGGGCAAGTACGATTTCTCGTTCGCCGAGCCGAACATCGTCAAGCGGGGGCCCGGGCGGGGCGACCTGGGGGTCGCGATCGCGCTCGGAGCGGAGGCCGAAGGGTTGGGGGATGAAGCGTCTCCATTCCGCGCGTTCCTCAAGCTGTTTGCGGACAAGGACGCCCGGAGCGCCCTCATCCTAGCCGGCGGATCCATCCGAGACGCGGCCGGACTCCGCGAAAGCCTCTTCCGGAAGGGCCTCCTGCCCAAGTCGTCGCCCTTCGTTCAGATCGGCGTCGGGGCCGAGAACGACCCCTTGCGACTCGGAGAGCAGGTCGCGCTCAAGATGCTTCTCAACGCCCATTCGACGGCCGTCATGGCCCGACTGGGCAAGGTCGTCGGCAACACCATGGTCAACGTCAGCACGAGCAACCTCAAGCTCGTGGGACGGGCGACCTCGCTCATCCTGATGCACATCAACGACGCGCTCGGCCGGCCCGAGTGGGTCCGCCTCTACGGACGCCGGAAGCCGATCTCCTACGGCGAGGCCAACGCCGTCCTATTCGACGCCATCAGCTATCTCAAAACGAAGAGGAAGGAAGCGGGACAGACGGCCGAAGTCGCGTTCTCCATCATCCGCATCCTCGAATCGTTGCGCCGAAAGAATCCGGTTCCGCACGAGGAGGCGCTCAAGATCACGGCCGAGACCGGCCTCGGCCCCTACCTCTCCAAACTTTTCCAATAGTCCAATAGGGTCAAACCTGCTGATCGGGGTCAAACCTACACTTTGTCACAAAGTGCAATTCAAGCGTGGATCCAGCCATGAGAAAAATGGACCGGCATTCCGGTCTTTACTCATGTGGCCAGACAGATCAGGATTGAATACGAGGGTGCTTTCTATCATGTCACATCGCGGGGAAATCAAAAACATCCCATCTTTTTTAACGATTTGAACTATCTGCGTTTTCTGGATTACCTCGACGAAGCGCATGAGACGCACGCCGCCATTTTCCATGTCTACTGCCTCATGGAAAATCATTTTCATTTAATGATCGAGACGCCCAGAGGCAACCTCTCGCATATCATGCATTTTATCAATTCCGCCTATTCCATCTATCTCAACAAGAGGCAGGAGCGAGTGGGGCACCTCTTCCAGGGCCGTTTTAAGTGCATCTTGATCGAAGCGGAATCCTACGCCCAACTGCTCTCCAGCTATATTCATTTGAATCCCGTCCGAGCCGATATCGCCGAGCTGCCGGATCAGTATTGCTGGTCGAGCTATAGAGACTATGTCGGACTTCGCAAACCACCGCCCTGGCTGAAAATCGAGTTCGTTCTCGGGCTATTCAGCCAAGACGGAACCCAAGCCAGGCGCCTCTACGCTTCTTTCGTCCTGAGCCAAGCCGGCCGAAATCCCGAGTCTTTCCGCCGAGACATCAGACGCGCGGCCATCCTGGGGTGCCCGGAGTTTGTCGAGAAAATCACGAGCCGGATAAATCCAGATGGCCATAAAGACCGGGAGCTTCCGGTTTTGCGGAGTTTAATAGAAAAGCCCCCGCTGAATCGGATTCAATTTGAATCGGACCGAGTGTCGCTTCTCGTCCCCGCCTTGAAAGGCGGGGCTCCGATTCATAGCCCCGCCTTTCAAGGCGGGGTAGCGTCGGCGAACGGGTCAATCCGGCACGGCAAAAATCTCAAACCGAATGAAAGCAATCATTGATGGAAACAGCGTTCTCCGTCAGGCTATTGAAGACATCGAAAAGAATCTGACGAAATAAGACTGCCTTTTCTTCCTTAAATTGCACTTTGTGACAAAGTGTAGGTTTGACCCCGATCTTGAACTTAAACGGGGGGGGCGACGTTCAGGCAGGGGGCGATCGACGGCCGGCGCCTGCGGATCTTCTCCTTGGGGGCCTTGTCTTTGGGCTGCGGATAAACGTAGACCTCGCCCGCGTAGTTCTTCATGACGACCTGCTTCTCGTCGGCGGACTGAACGTAGTTGGGGATGAGCGGGATCTTGCCGCCGCCGCCGGGCGCGTCGATGACGAAATAGGGGACGGCCATGCCCGAGGTCCAGCCGCGCAGGGCCTGGAGAATCTCGAGGCCCTTATCGACCGTCGTCCGGAGGTGCTCGGTCCCCTGGACATAATCCGCCTGGTAGATGTAGTAGGGCCGGACGCGAACGGTCAGGAGCTTCTGCATGAGCCGCTTCATCGTCTCGGGATCGTCGTTGACGCCCTTGAGGAGGACGGTCTGGCTCCCGAGCGGAATGCCGGCGTCGGCCAGCAGGCCAAGGGCCCGGCCCGCCTCCTCGGTGATCTCGTCGGGGTGGTTGAAGTGGACGTTGACGAAGAGGGGATGATACTTCTTGAACATGGCCGCGAGCTCCGGCGTCACCCGCTGGGGCAGGACGCAGGGGACGCGGGTCCCGATCCGCAGAATCTCGATGTGGGGGATGGCCCGGAGCCGGGACAGGATGGACTCGAGCCGCCAGTCGCTGAGCAGGAGCGGATCGCCGCCCGAGATGATGACGTCACGGACTTCGCTGTGAGCCCGGATGTAGTCGATGCCGTCTTCGATGTAGCGGGGATGGATTTTGGCCGGGTCGCCGACCTTCCGCTTCCGCGTGCAGAAACGGCAGTAGGACGCGCACATGTGGGAGACGAGGAAGAGGAGCCGGTCCGGGTAGCGGTGGACGATGCTGGGAACGGGCGAGTCCTCGTCCTCGCTGAGAGGGTCCAGCGCCCCGCTGTCGGCGTCGAGCTCGGCCGGGTCGGGAACGACCTGCCGCCAAATCGGATCGCCCTTCCGCTTGATGAGGCCGGCGTAGTAGGGAGTGATCTGGATCTTAAAATGGCGGGCAACCTTCTTGACCTCCTCGAGGTCGAGGCCGAACGTCCGGGCGATTTCGGCCGGAGTCCTCAGGCTGCCCTTCAATAATTTCCGCCATTCGTCTGCCATCCTTCACTCCTGATTCAGATACTTTATATAGATGACGCGGGCGTCGCCCGGCTTGTAGAAGTCGGGGATGCGCGCCGTCTCCTTGTAACCGAGCCCGAGATAAAATTCGCGGGTCGGGTTGTACTTCGGCAGGGACGAGGTCTCGATGACGACGAGCCGTCCCTTCTCGGACCGGACCCGCTCCTCGAGCCACCCGACAAGCCGCTTGCCGTAACCGCGGCCCTGCTTGTCCGGCGCAACGGCCATCCAGTACATGTCGTAGGTCCCTTCGGTCAGCGGGGTCGGCCCCCAGGACAGATACCCGGCCACCCGGCCGCCGCCATCATGGACTACGACATCGTCGTCCATGATGACGACGATGTCGTAGTCCTTCTGCCCGGGCTGGTTCAGGACGATATCGAGCTGCTCCTCGGCGACCGCGATCTCGGCCTCCGTGAACATGTCCGTATCCCGGAGAAGACGGAGGATGGTGGCCCGGTCGCCCTGGGTCAAGGGCCTGATCATGAGGCCCTTTTCCTCTTCAGGGCGTTCTCGATCAGCTGATGCCAGAACATTTTGTAATCGAGCCCGAAAGCCTTGAGGGCCCGCGCATACCCCGCGTTGAGCGAGATGTCGGGGTTGGGGTTGACCTCGAGAATGGCCGCGTTCCCCTCCCTGTCCATCCGGAAATCGACCCGGGCGTAGTCGCGGCAGCTCGTCGCCCGGAATGCGGCCAGGGCCGTCGCCTGGAGCTTGGCCCGGGTCTCTTCTCCGATCTTGGCGGGGCAGACCGGGACGGTGTGGGAGTAGAACTCGTGGTCCTCGAACCACTTGGCCTCGTAGCTGCAGATGCGGGGCGCCGAGGCCGGCATCCCCGAAAAATCAATTTCCGAGACGGGCAGCGCCTGAAGCTCGTGATTGTCGAAGACGGCGACGTTGAATTCCCGGCCGTCGATGAACTCCTCGACCAGGACCGGCTGCTGATAGGTGCGGAGAAGACGGTCCACCTGCCGGAGAAGGCTCTCCTGGTCGGCGACGACCGAATCGGCGTGGATGCCCAGGCTGGCGTCCTCGGCGTTGGGCTTGACGAAGAGCGGAAAGCGGAGATCGTTGATCTCCTCGGCCGCGGTCATCAAACGGGCTTTGGCCGTGGGCAGGCCGTGGGCGTTGAGGATGGCCTTCGTTTTGTACTTGTCCTGGCAGAGGGCCAGCGTCCGGGACGAGTTCCCGGTGAAGGGAGCCTCGAGAAGCTCGAGGGCGGCCGCGACGTTGGCCTCGAGCTGGGGCCGGCCGCGGAATCCCTCGCAGAGGTTGATGAGGACGTCGAAATTGAGTTTCTTCATCCGGTCCAGGAAGCGCAGGAAGCTCCTCTGGAGGGGGAGGACGACGGCCGAGTAGCCGAGCTCGGTGACGGACTCCAGAACCTCGAAGGCCATCTGCTCGACGGACTCCTCCGACATCCGCTCTTCCTTGCCGCGGGCCGAGGGCGGCTCGTAGGCGTTGAAGGCGATACCGACCAGGAGGTTCCGCGTCATCATCGGTCACTCTCCGGCCGCCCGCGCCTCGGGCCAGACGCGGCCCGGAGTCCGCTGGGCGGGACGCGCCTTGGGTGCGTCCAGGCCGTGGCGCGACAAGGCCTCCTCGACGACGCGATGGACGAGTTGCGAATAACCGTAGCCGGCCGTCCGGGCGGCCTTGGGCAAACAGGAATTATCCTCCGGGTTGGGAAGGATCCCGGGCAAGGGATTGACCTCGAGGATCTGGGGGCGGTCCCGATCGTCGAGCCGGACATCGACCCGGCACCAGTCCCGGACGCGAAGGACGTCGCAGGTTCGCCGGACGAGATCCTCGATGTCACCCTTGAGCCGCTCGGAAAGGTCGGCCGGACAGCGGAAAATCCGGAGCGGCTTTTCGGGCCGGTCCCAGACCCACTTGGCCTCGAAGGAGTAGATCGGCGCCGCGCCGCCCGGAAGCTGGCTGTGGTCGATCTCGACGATGGGCAGGATCTCGAGACCGGGAGAATTACCCACAACGCCCACTGTGAACTCCCGTCCGCCCAGGAACTTCTCGACGATCACCGGCTGACGGTAAAGACCGGTCACTTCCCGGACGCGCAGCATGAGGTCCCGCCGCGTCCGGACCAGACAGTTGTCCTTGATCCCCTTGCTCGAACCCTCGAACAGGGGTTTGACGACGGCCGGCAGGGCGACCGATTTGGGAAGTTCGAGATAAGAGGATACGGTCCAAAACGGCGGGTTGGGGATTCCGTGGTAGGATAGGATCTCCTTGGCCCGAGACTTGTCGAGGCAGATCCCCAGCGTTAGCGGGTCTGAGCCGGTGTAGGGGATATCGAGAATCTCGCAGAGAGTCGGGATGTGGGATTCCCGGTTGGGTCCGTACAAGCGTTCGGCGATGTTGAAGACGAGGTCGGGCTTCGCCTTTTTCAGGCGTTCATAGGCGCGGTCGTCGGACTCGACCGCCACGACGTTATATCTTTCTTCGAGAGCCCGCCGGACCGCTGCGATGGTTTCGTCGGAATCGCACTCGGCGTAGAGATCGGGTGGGGGCTCGTCCTCGTCCTCGCGCTTCTCGTCCGGACGGACCCGGCGGAGGGAGGCGGCCATTCCTTCTTTGGAACTATAAACTAAAGCGATCCTCATTTTGTCGTTTCTCGATTACGTACGGAATTTCTCATTTTATTTGCGCCGTATTCAATCTTTCCGCTACGCTCCATGTTCGAATTCCGTCTTTCACTTACATATATTTAAACAAATTTTAGTAAATGTCAATACCTTTTTTCGTTTTTTTTATTTTTAACCCAACAATTAGTGGATAGGCTCCTAAAGCCCCCCACAAATAGGGCGAACGAAGCACTTTTAATATTGGGTGATAATTCCGGGAATATATGCGATACGCTTATTTTTAATTGAAGCCGTCTACTCAATGCTTTCGAACACCCGCACCGCAGAATAACGACTAGTAAATAATGCTATTGTAATCGCGCTTTCAGATTCGCGAAGACACAATTACGAAGATCGTGGATGGGTCAACCCCTCGACTCCCCGGCATGAATGCCGGGGCTTGTTCGGGGTTAACCCTGAGCCCACTCAGCCCCATCTCCTCTCAAGGGGCTGAGTACAAAAGTGTCGCTTCTTGTCCCCGCCTTGAAAGGCGGGGCTTAGCGCCGGCGAACGGGTTAAGGGAGGAATGTCGGATCGAGATAATACATCCGGGATTTGAGGCGGGCCTTTTTCGACTTGGCCTCGAGCTCCCTGAGGGGGGAACGGTAATCGCTGGGCGGGGTTTCCCAGCGGATCAGGACTCCCGCCTCTATAAGATCACGGATCCGGGAAACATCCCGGACGGCCGGCACATGAAGGATAACGTTGAATCCCCGGCGCCGGGCCGCGGCGGCGGCATCTTTGACAATAAGGATATCCCCGGCTCCCGATAGACATCCCTCGGTCAGATGAATCCAAGCGCCGCAGCGGGCCAGGTCCTCGATCCCGGCGCTGAGCGGTCCCGTGTGATAATAAACGAGCCAGGCTCGGCCCTCCCGGCAAGCCCGGGCGAGCTCGCAGAGACGGGCCGGATCCCGGCCGCTCTCGCGGTTGGAGACATGGATATCGATCCCGCTCCGCCCCGCGTTAACGAGGTCCGTGAACGAGGGCCGGCCGGTAGCGGTATCCCCGTCCCAAGCCCCGTGATGGAAATAATAAACCCGGCCTCCCGCTTTACCGATGTCCTCGCCGATCCGGAGGAGGTCGGAACCGGATCGCCCGGCCTCGTCCGAGGTATAAAGGCGAAGCCCTTCCTTGGCCAGCCATTCGAGCTCGATCAACCCGAAGACGCCGGTGTCGAGAAGGGCGGCCTTGCGGCCGCACTTCCCCAGCCGGCGGATTTCGTCGGTCAAACGGAGCGGATCGATTTGGTCGTCGCGGAACAGGACCTCGTTTTTTTTGAATCCGGCGCGGTCCTGGTGCGGCATGACATCAAGCCTCTGAATCGGGAGGCCAAGATAACACCCGGTCCTCCGGAAGTCAACCCCTCGACATGGAAGCCCTGAGTGCTGCAAGGCTGCTCCCCGGCGTCTTCGCCTGTACTCATAGGCCGTTCCAGGCTTATGAGTACAGGCATGAATACCGGTACTGCGAAGCCGCTGCACCCATGGAGCCGTAATAACGGCTCCATGAAGTACTGCAAGGCTGCTGCCAGCCCCCGAATGGGGGTTCCTCCATGGACTAACTTCCGTGGAATCCCGCGAAGGGGATTGAAAAAAAGCGTCCGATTCCTTATGATCGGGCCGGGAGCGAACGGTATGAAACGAGCCCTGGTCCTCTATTCGGGCGGCATCGATTCGACGACGGCGTTGTATTGGGCGCGGGCCCGTTACGATTCCGTCCAGGCCCTGACCTTCGATTACGGACAGCGCCATCGGGTCGAAGTCCGGATGGCCCGCGCGGCGGCCCGAAGGCTCCGAATCCCGCACGAGGTCTTCCCGATCCGGCTGGACCGGATCGGCGGCTCGGCCCTGACCGACTCTTCCATCCCGCTCCCCCTCCACGGCCGGGTCGGCGAGATCGGCCCCCGGGTTCCGGCGACCTACGTCCCCTTCCGCAACGGAATCTTCCTCGCCCTCGCCGCCGCCCTCGCCGAGGCCCGCGGCATAAGGGACATCGTCTGCGGGTTCAACGTCATCGACTCCCCCCATTATCCCGACACGCGCCCCGTTTTCGTCAAGGCCATGGAAAAAGCCGTCCGGTCCGGGACCAGGCCCGTTTCGGACCGGGCCCGGATCCGGATCCTAGCCCCGTTCGCGGAGATGAAGAAATCCGAGATCATCCGCCGCGGTCTCGCCCTGCGGGCCGACTACGCGCAGTCCGTTTCCTGCTACGCCGGCAACGAGGTTCCCTGCCGCCGCTGTTCATCCTGCTTGCTGAGGCGGCGGGCTTGGGAGGAAGTCGGCCGTCCGGATCCGCTTATCGTCAGACTCGAAAAGGAGGGACGCCTATGAGCTGGCTTCTGCGCGTGAAAGACAAGTTCCAGGCCGCCCACTTCCTGAAGGGCTACAAGGGGAAGTGCGAAAAGGTCCACGGACACACCTTCCAGGTCGAGGTTCAGATCGAGGTCCGGGAGCTCGACGCCACGGGCATCGGGATCGACTTCACCGAGATCAAGGCCGGCCTATCCGCGATCCTGCCCGATCACACGCTCCTCAACGACGTCCTCCCCTTCAATCCCTCGGCCGAGAACCTGGCCCGCCACTTCTACCGCGAGCTCAAGACGCGCTATCCGGTCACCGCCGTCACGGTCTGGGAATCGGACGAGGCATCGGCCTCCTACCGTGAAGATCGTTGAGGTTTTCGCCTCGGTCCAGGGCGAAGGGCTTCGCCAGGGCGAGCCGACGCTTTTCGTCAGGCTGGCCGGCTGCAACCTCCGTTGCTCTTTCTGCGACACCAAGCGGGCCCGGCACGGGGGCCGGGTCGAAACGCCCGCCCGCGTCATTCGCCTCCTCAAGGCCCTCCGGAGCGGCTTCCCCGCCGCATGGGTCTGCCTGACCGGCGGCGAACCTCTCCTCCAGGACCTGAGCGGCCTCGTGCCGGGGCTTCACGCTTGCGGATTCAAGGTTCAAGTCGAAACGAACGGGACGCTCTTCCAGCCCGTTTCCTTCGACTGGATCACGCTTTCGCCCAAGCCTCCGGTCTATTCCTATCAACCCCGCTGGCGCCGGCCGGCCAAGGAAGTCAAGCTCGTCGTCAGCCGGGACCTGACATGGGCCGTCGTGGAAAGATTGCGAGGGGAATTCCCGCCCGGAACGCCCATCCTGTTGCAGCCGCAGTCGAACCGGAAGGACAGCCGCGACAGGGCCCTCCGACTGCTCCGGCGCTCGATGAAAGCGGGCCTCCCCAACCTCCGCCTGACCCTCCAGCTCCACAAAATCTATAAGATAAGGTAAGGGCTTGGCGCTAAGATTCCCTATCGCTATCAGGTAACAGAAAAAGGGGGATTTTTAAGCGAAGTTTTCGCGACCATCCCTCACCTGAACAGTCGGTAGCCGGACCGGGTCAGGTAGACGCCGGCCAGGATGACGGCGGCCACGACGCCCTGAACGGGCGTGATCCTTTCGGACAGGAACAGCGCCGCGAACAGCACCGCGAAAACCGGGTTGAGCGTCGTGTAGATCGCGGTCTTGGCGTTTCCGACCCGCTTGAGCGAGGAGTACCAAACGATGGTGCCGGCGAAGATGGCGAGCGCCGCCGAGTAGAGAAGCCCACCCCACGCCGCCCATGAGACGTTTGTATATCGTTGGGCGGCCATGTCCCGGGCGGCCAGGGGAAGATAGAGAAGAGTTCCCGGAACGGCCGTCAAGGCGGCCAACCGCAGCGGAGCGATCCGTTCGAGAAGCCCCTTGGACAGAACGGTGTACAGAGCCCAACACATGTTCGCCGCCAGAAGGAGCAGGTCGCCCCGGAGCGCCGCGGCCGAAAGCCGGAACGACAAGGCCGGCCCGGTGATGACCGCGTAGAAGCCGGCGATGGAGACGGCGATTCCCAGCCAGGCGGCCCAGTGGATCCGTTCGGTGCCCAGGATCGTGCTGAGCACGGCGATGAAGACCGGGGACATGGCCAGGATCAAGGAGGTCGTCGAAGCCCCGGTATGCTCGATCCCCTGGATGAACAGCCACTGATAGAGCGTCACGCCCAGGACGGCGAGCCCGATGATTTTCCAGGCGTCTCGTCCCAAGGCGGGGGCTTTGCGGCGGCTCGCCAGCAGCACGAACCCGTAGAGGACGGCCGAGACGGTCAGCCGCACTCCGTTGAAGGCGTGAGGGCGGAGCTCCCTGAGCGAGATCTTGATCAGGGAGAGGTTGATGCCCCAGACGAGGGTCGTCAGGATCATGAACA
>JALHUR010000238.1 GCA_022867325.1 Candidatus Aminicenantota bacterium
CCTGCTCGGGGCCTTCGTCGACGGCGCCCTAGTCGGATATGTTTATTCCTTTCCGGCATTCCATCGCGGTCGGTTCTGTCAGCATTCCCACCACCTGGCGGTCCTCCCGGCCTTCCAGGGATGTGAGCTGGGGAAAAAGCTCAAATGGGCCCAACGGCGCGAGGCCCTCAAGCAGGGGGTGGACCTCATCAGCTGGACCTACGACCCGATGCAGGCCCGGAACGCGAACCTGAATCTGCACACCCTGGGCGTCCGGAGCCGGACCTACCTCGAAAACTTTTACGGGTTCACGCCGACGCTCTGCCTGGCCCCCGAGATCCCGACCGACCGGCTCTTTGTCGAGTGGCCGATCAAGACCGGACGGGTACGGGACAGGCTGGACAGGAAGCGCGAACGATACGAAGCGGGGGCTCTGCCCAAAGCGCTGGAGCGGGCCGTCGAGAACGGCGATCCCTTTCCGCCGCCTGGCCTGCCGAGGCTGAGGTTGGGTGATCGCGTCCTGCTGGCCGAAGTTCCGGGCGACATTAAGGCGCTCATGCCGCGGCCGGACATGATCGCGGCCTGGCAGTCGGCCCTCCGCAAGGTCCTGACAAGCTATTTCAAACGGGGCTGGGTCGCTGACGATTTTATCTTCGGCGACCGCGCCTATTATGTTCTCCGCAGAGACCGGAAAGGATGAGTCCATGACCGTCGAACGTATCGAGCTGACCCTCTGCAAGCTGCCCTATGTCCACTTCTTCGAGACGAGTTTCGGCCGAGAGTACGAGCGGACCTTCATCCTGACCCGGGTCTACGCGGACGGGCTGTGCGGCTGGGGCGAGGTCGTCGCCGAGCATGCCCCCCTTTCCAGCGGGGAGACGACCGAGGGCGCCTGGCATGTCCTTAAAGATTTTCTTGTCCCGCTCGTTTTCGCCGAGAAGGTCGAAGAGCCTGAAGGCTTCGCTCGCGAGGCGCGCCGCTTCCGGGGCAACCTCATGGCCAAGGCCGGGCTCGAGCTGGCTTTCTGGGACCTCAAGGCGCGGCGGATGAACGTGTCCCTATCGAAAATCTACGGCGGCGTCCGGGGCGAGGTCGAGGCCGGTGTCAGCTGCGGGATCGAGGATTCCATCCCCGCGCTCCAGGAGAGGATCGGCGCCTATCTGGCCGAGGGCTACCGGCGGATCAAGATCAAGATCAAGCCGGGCTGGGACGTCGAGGCCTGCGCGGCCGTCCGTTCGAAATACCCCGACGTCCTGCTCCAGGTCGACGCCAACGGCGCCTACGCGCCTGCCGATATCCCGCGTTTGAAAGAGCTTGACACCTTCAACCTCCTCCTGGTTGAGCAGCCCTTCCCGCCCTACGACCTCTGGGAACACGCCAAGCTTCAGAAGGAGATGAAGACGCCGCTCTGCCTGGACGAGAGTGTCCTGTCCCTGGCCACGGTCCGGGCCGCCCTCGAGATGGGGAGCTGCCGGATCGTCAACATCAAGGTCGGCCGGGTCGGCGGATTCGTCGAGGCGCGCCGCATCCACGACCACTGCCAAGAGAAGGGCGTTCCCGTCTGGTGCGGTGGCATGCTCGAGTCCGGCGTGGGCCGGGCTCACAATCTGCATATCGCCGCCCTCCCCAACTTCAAGCTTCCCCACGACCTCTCGGCGAGCCGCCGCTACTATAAAGAAGACCTCATCGATCCCTTCATCGAGCTCAGCGGCCCGGGGACGATCAAAGTGCCGACCGAGGTCGGGATCGGCGTCTTTCCGGTCGAGAAGCGGATAAAAAAAGCGACCCTCCGCATCGAAATCTTCAAGCCCTAATTAGAAAAACCGGGGTCAAACCTACACTTTATTACTTTGTGACAAAGTGTAGGTTTGACCCCAATATTCTCTTTGTAACAAAGTGCAGCCCTTGCCCCGTTATTCTCTGAGCAGAGGTCGGGTCAGGCAGGTCGGCCCGCCGCTTCCCTTGAAGGCGATTTCGTCCCCCCTGAAGGTAAAAACCTCGCAACCTTCCGCTTCCAGCATCGTCCTAGTCACGGGATTCCCTTCGAGCATGACGACACGGCGCGGCGCGAGGGCGAGGATGTTGCAGGCCTGGGTCGGAAACTCGTCTTCGGGGATGTCCACGAGGCGAATCCGCCGTTCCTCCAGGAGCTCGAAGAGGGGAGCGGGCAGGAGCTTGCGATAAACGACGACCAGGTCCTCGTCCAGAAGACTCATGAAGGACATGAGGTGGAGGACGTCGCCCGGCCCGTTCCAGTAGGGAAGATGATAGTCCAGGACCGTGACCCCGAGGGGACGGAGAACGGAGCGCAGGGCTTCGACACCATGCCCGTTCGTCCTGAACCCCCGGCCGACGACGAGCGTTTTACGGTCAAGCCAGACCATGTCCCCGCCCTCGGCCGTGGCCGGGCCGTCAATCCGGGCCAGGATGGGAACGCCCCAGCGGATCAATACGTCGGCCATCGCGGGACCCTCCCCTCGCCGGACGATCTTGCCCGTCTGGAAGATGACGGCGCCGGCGTCCGTGATCAGGGCCGGGTCGTGGACATAGATGGAATCCAGGCCGGCCCGATCGTCCTCGGGCAGGAAAAGGACCTCGCTTCCTTGATCCCTGAGGATCGAGACGAACGTCTCGAACTCGGATTCGGCGCGCCCGAGGTCGGGCGGGGCGCTGTAGTTGAGGCCGCGCCACTCGCGCCCGATCGTCCTCTCGTCCCGGAAAGCCTGGGCCGGCCGCTTGAGGATGACCCGGCGCAGCCGATCCGTCATGCTTTGGCTTCCGTACGTTTTTTTCATGCCGGCTCCGCTCCGAATTATAGTTGTCTTTTCCGCGTCCGGCAAGTCGGTCGCGCGGAAGGCCCTCCGGCCCGCGGATAAAATTAGGGGGCGGCCCGAAAGCCGCCCCCGTTCGCGACTGCCTCGACGGCGAAAGCTATTTCTTTTTCCGGATGTAGATGTCGCCGTTAAACGTGCTGAACTGGATCTCAGGACCGCCGCCGTTGATGGCGCCCACCACCGAACGGTCGAAGCTGATTTGGTACTTGCCGCCTTCGCGGCGGGGTTCTTCCTTCTTGGCGACGTCCTGCTTGAGGTTCATGTCGAAATCGCTGTAGACCTCGCCCCGCTCGGATTTCATCCTGACCGTGGCTTTGACGTCGGCCGGGAAGGTGATGTCGATGTCGCCGTTCATGGTGCTGAAGGACATCGGCTTGTCGGCCGCGATCTTGGCGAAGCTGACGGTGACATCCCCGTTCATGGTGCTGGCCACGACCGTCCCCGAGACGTTGACCAGGGTTTCAGGGCCGTTGAGGTTTTCGACTTCAATCTCGCCGCTGACATTCTCGACTCTGATATCGCCGTCGTTTTGAGCGTGGAGATTGAGCGAGGACGAGAAGGGGACCTGGATGACGAGGTCGACGGCCCGCTTCCAGGACTCGGTGCTGATGGTGACGACATTGTTCTCTTCCTCGATGCTGAGGCCCGAGCTCGCGAGCGGGATGAGCTTCATCCCGGCCGCTTTGGCCTGCTTGTCCTTGTCCCTCTCCCTGTCCCCGTCCCTGAACCGGCCACCCCGCATAACGGGAGGTTCGGGCGTATCGGGGGGAATGGGAGCCAAGGCCGGCGCGGGAGTGGTCCCCTCTGTGCTCCGGGCGATCAGCTTCTCCCGGGTCCGGGCTTCGACGATGACCTCTTTCCCTTCGTAGCCCTTGATAGTAATCCCGCCCCTCATGGTCTCGACCTCGACCAGGGCGGGCTTGGCCGGGTTGCTGAGCGGGACGACGGCCCGCTCGGGCGCCTGCTCCTGGGCGAGGGCCGGCCAACCGGCCGCCAGGATCAGGATCGTTCCGATCACGATTCGCGCGTATGTTTTCATATTATCCTCCTAAAGGATTTATTTCGCTGTGTGAAGATAGATGCCGCCGTTGAGCGTTTCGACCTCGACGGCGACGCCGCCCCGGCCGCTCCGGACGTTGGTGAAGCCGCCGCTCTTGTAGACGAACATCCCGTCCTTGCGTTCGGCCTTCCCGGGCGTGGCCGGCAGGTCTTCAACCGGGAAATCGGACCAGGCTTCGCCGTTGAATCTCTTGAGCCGGAAATCGGCCGAGGGCGTTGCCGGGAAGGTCAGGTCGACCTTGCCGTTGATGGTCTTGAAGGCGCAGTCGGCCGCCGGGGCGCGGCGAAAGGCGACCCGAACGCCGCCGTTGACGGTTTTGGCGTCCCCGGCGCCCCCCATCCCTTCGAGGTCGATCCGGCCGTTGACGTTATGGACTTCGAAGCCGCCTTCGACGTTCCGAACCCGGACGTCTCCCTCCATCACGGTCTTAAGGACGATGCTCGCCGTCCGGGGGACCTTAAGCTCGAAGTCGTATTGAACCTCGTATCCCGGATCGTGGTTAAAGCGGATGCCTTTCCCCCCATGGTCGTTGCAGCGGAAGGGTCCGTTGACATAGATTTCGACGGCCGCGGTGCTCTCGCTGATTTCCAGCTTGACTTCATTCTTGGCCCTGGCCAGCCGGTCTTGGTTTCGGGCCCGGATCGTCTTGCGGGCGAAGACCTCGACCTCGCGGATATCCGCGCCCTCGACGGCGATCGAGCCCCAGACGTTGTCCACGACGACCTCGCCGGGTTTGGAGGCGTCTTGGAAGTGAAGGGTTTTACGGATCTCTTCTGTCTCTTGGGCGTTCCAATACGCTAAGGCAGCAAGGGACGAGGCCGCCAGCAAGGCGGCGATAAAAAATGCGGGAAATTTTTTCATGGCCGTTGTCTCCTCAGATGAGCTTTAGGAGTCCCCACTCCGCCTTCTGCCGGACTTCGGGCCTGAGCTCGCGGTCGGCGATGAGGCTCTTGAGGGCCTCGGCGGCCCGGGTCTCCTTGATGTCGGCGAGAAGGTTGATGAGGGCGATCTGGACCAGGGGCGACGTCTGTCGGGTCAGGGAACCGACCAATCCTTCCCGGACGCGGGCGTTGTCCCGGAACAGATAGAGCGCGTCCACGGCCGCAAGCCGGACGTTCGTGTTCGAATCCTCGTTGAGCGCCTTGAACAGGGCCTCGAGGGTGCGGGGATTCGGGTCGCGGACCTGGGAGGCGGCGCTCAGGCCGCTGAGCCGGTCGCTGGGCGAGGCCCGGTCCAGGAGCGAGAGCGACACCTGCTGTCTCATGTCCCGGACCTCGGCCTCGAGCCGGGCGATCGCAACGGAGCGCCCCGGGCCGGGCGTCAATAGGATCCCGGCCATGACCCCGGCCGCCAGGAACAGGGCCGAAAGGGCCATCTGCGGGGCCGGAGTCTTGGGCCACCAAGCTGCGAATCGATCGGCCAGCCGGACGCGGCCGCGGCGTTCCGTCCCGGCGGCCTCTTCGTCCATGCGTCCTTTGTAGGTTTCGAGCATCGTATAGAACCGGGTTCTCAGGGCCGGCCCGGGTTTCTGCTCGGGGAGGACGCCCAGCTTGGTCCAGGCCAGGGTCATGGTCTCAAGCTCCTCGCGGCAGGCGGCGCATGAGCCGACATGCTCCTGGATCTCATTCCGGGCGACGGGATCGTCGTCGCCGGTCAGGTAATCGACAAGGCGTTCCTGGATATTACGGCAATTCATGACGTTACTCCTTCCTGGAGGGCGGCGTAGGCCCGGCCCAGATCCTTGAGCGCGCGGTGGACGATGGTCTTGACGGCGCCCTCGCTGCAGCCCTGGAGCTTGGCGATGTCCCGATACTTAAGGTTTTGGAATCGGCTCAGGAAAAGGATCTCCCGCTTGTTCTCGGGGAGCGAATCGAGGGCCTTCCTGATCAGGGCCCGGTCCCTCTGAGTTTCCAGGGCTTCCCCGGGTTGAGGCTCATGGCTTGCGGCCTCGGCCCATTGGTCATCGAGCGGGACGGTGTCCTTGTCTCGGCGCTTCCGGAGGAAATCGATGTGCGCGTTCCGGGCGATCTGGTACATCCAGACGGCGAAGGGGCTCTGGGCCTGGTAGGTGGACCTGTACTTGAGGATGCGGACGAAGACATCCTGGACGAGGTCCTCGCTGGCGGCCCCGTTCCCGGTCAGGCGGAGGAAGAAATTATAAAGGGGGAGATGGTGTCGCTCGAACAGGATGGCCAGCTTCTCGACCTCGCCCTCCCGGACGCCGGTCATGATCAGGCTGTCGTCGTGGGGAGCCATGGGTTGTAACCGGTGAATCTCGTCCTTTCAGGGGGATATACTCGAATTATAGCGCAAGGTTACAAATAATATTCCGTTCTTCCTCGCTTGGATCGGAATCCCCCCTCTCTTACTTGCGAATGGTAGGTTTAGGAGGTTTCGGGAATGGCTGAAGCGACCATTGAAGGTTTAGCCGTTCCGGGAGCCCCATGACAGTTAAGGCGCCGGTTTGACTTGGATTCCGGCGGGTGGTATAAGGAGGAAAACCCAGGACGAGGAGAGAGTGATGGCCGCCCTGACCTACCGGAAAGCCGGCGTCAACATCGACGAGGCCGACCTCTTCATCCGGAAGATCAAGCCCCTGGTCCGTTCGACCATGAGGCCCGAGGTCCTGTCCGGAATCGGAGGCTTCAGCGGGCTCGTCCGGCCCCGCCTCAAGGGGATGCGGAAACCGGTCCTGGTCTCCTCCACGGACGGCGTCGGAACCAAACTCATGCTGGCCGACCTCCTCCGCAAGTACGACACGGTCGGAATCGACCTCGTCGCCATGAACGTGGATGACGTCGTCGTCACCGGCGCCGAACCGCTTTTCTTCCTGGATTATATCGCCTGCGGCCGGGTCCGGACCCGACTTCTGACCGAGGTCATGAAGGGGATCGTCAAGGGCTGCCGGCAGGCCGGCTGCGCCCTGATCGGGGGCGAGACGGCCGAGCTGCCGGGGCTTTACGCTCCAGGGCAGTGGGATCTGGCCGGGTTTTGCGTCGGGATCGTCGACGAGGACAAGATCGTCGACGGACGCCGGGTCCGGGCGGGCGACGTCGTCGTCGGCCTTGCCTCGAGCGGCCTCCACAGCAACGGTTTCAGCCTGGCCCGGAAGGCCTTCAGCGACCGGGAGCTTCGGGGCGAATGGGGGCGCTGTCTTCTCAAGCCGACGCGCATCTATACGCCGGTCCTCCTTAAGGCGCTCAGGACGTTCCCGATCAAGGCCATGGCCCACATCACGGGCGGCGGATTCTTCGACAACATACCCCGGGTCCTGCCCGAGGGCCGCGGCGTTCGTATCCGGCGGGGCAGCTGGCCCGTCCCGGAGCCGTTCCGGACGATCCAGGTCCGCGGTTCGATCCGGGGACGAGAAATGTTCCGAACGTTCAACATGGGAATAGGCATGATCGTCGTTCTCGACAGGCGCCTGGCGCGGGACGCCGTCCGCTTCTTCAGCGGCCTCCGCTGTCCGGCCTGGGTCATTGGCGATGTCGTATCCGGCCGGCGCGAAGTCGTCCTGGACTAAGGCCCGAGGAATGCGCGCTTGGCGAATGGACGTCGATCGAGCCGAAATGAGGCCGTCAAGATGAAAGAGCGCATTTTTCTTCTTGTCTTGATCCTGGGAGAGGCGCTCTCGAGCTGCTCGCGGCAGCCCGCGGAACCGGGCGCGAATCGGAACCGGGTGGAGTCAATGAAGACTTTCGTCAAAACAGACAGCGGAACGACCTGTGAGCTGACGGCGGGCGAGAGTTTCGAGGTCCGGCTGGCCGAAAACCCGACCACGGGATACACTTGGGCCGTCGTCAAGATTCCGGAAAGCCTGCTGCAAATCGAGACGGAGAGCTTCGAGACCGAGGCGGCCGATCCCCGGATCGTGGGACGGGGCGGGACCAAGATCTTTGTCTTCAAGACGCTTCAGCCCGGATCGGGAGA
>JALHUR010000023.1 GCA_022867325.1 Candidatus Aminicenantota bacterium
GCAGATCGGTTTTCTGGCGACGGCCGTCGCGCTCCTGGTCGCCGCCAAGGCGGCCGAGCTCCTGCTCGGAGTCTGGCAGAGCTATTACTTCGCCCGATTCGAGCAGGAGGTCCTTCTCGATATCCAGGAGGACCTCATCGATCGGACCCTCCGTCTCCCCAAGTCCTTTTTCGACGAGAAGGAAACGGGCTATATCATGTCCCGGCTCTTGGGGGACGTTCAAGGCCTGCGTTGGTTCTTCTCTTCGACCGTCCCTTATATCGCGGCGTCGATCATCCGGCTCATCGGAGGGATCGCGCTCCTCATCTACCTGCAGTGGAAGCTCGCCGCCGCCGTCCTGGCGACGCTGCCGCTCCTCGTCTGGGCCGTCCGATTCTTCAGCCGGAAGATGAGGCACCTCGGCCACCACGGGATGGAACGGCAGGCCGAAGTCACCCGAGTCATGGAGGAATCCCTGGCGACTTCGACCCTGGTCAAGGCCTTTGCCGCCGAAAAAAAGGAAGTCGGAAAGATCATGTCCCGCCTCCGGTCGCTGTTCCAGATCAACATGGAGCAGAGCACGGTCTCGTCGGCGGCCGGAACGGCCGTGGGCATCGTCCCCTATGCGGCCCAGGTCATGGTGATGGTGGCGGGCGCCATCCTCATCATCCGCGGGCAGTGGACGGTCGGGTCGCTGCTGGCGTTCCAGGCCTCGCTGGGGTACGTCTTCTCGCCCGCCCAGTTTCTGGCCAGCGCCAATTTCCAGTTCCAACTCGCCTTCGCCGCGCTGGAGAGAGTCTCGAATCTGTTCGAGATCGTTCCCGAGGAGAACGTCGGCCGGGGGAGGCCGGCCGAGCGGCTGGAGGGCCGAGTCGAATTCAGGGACGTCTCGTTTTCTTATGGAGGCGGCGAGAAGGTGCTGGAAAGTGTCTCGTTCGCCGTCGAGCCGGGAGAGCATGTCGCCGTGGTGGGTCCGTCCGGCGTCGGAAAGACGACCCTGATCAGCCTCATTTTGCGGTTCTACAAGCCGACCGGAGGGGAGATTTATATCGACGGGCGGCCGGCCGGGGAGTACGAGCTCGCGTCTCTCCGGAAGCGGATCGGCTACGTCTCCCAATCGACCCAGCTCCAGAGCGGGACCAGATTGGACACTCTGCTGTACGGGGACGAATCGGCCGGGCCCGACCAGGCGCGCGAGGCCGAGCGGGCCGCCCGGCTGGCCGGGATCCACGACTTCATCGCCGGGCTCCCCAAAGGGTACGATACGCACGTCGGCGAGGGCGGCGTCAATTTCTCGGAAGGACAGCGCCAGAGGCTTTCGATCGCCCGGGCCCTCGTCAAGAATCCCGATATCCTGATCCTCGACGAGCCGACCTCCGCCCTGGACGGGGCCACCGAGAGATCCTTGTTTGCCCTGCTGCCCGAAGTCGCCCGTCGGAATACGCTGTTTCTCGTATCCCACCGCCTGTCGACGGTCAGACAGGCGGGGCGGGTTTTATTTTTCGAGGGCGGAAAGCTGGCGGGCGCGGGGAGTCACGAAGACCTGGCCCGGACCCTCCCCTCCTATGCTTCCCTCGTCGCCGAATAATTCCGGGGACACATCACTTAATTCTCTAATAAACTCAAGAAATATCAGTAAATAAGCCGGCGTGTTCCCAGGGTTTAGGCTTAGGGACGAATTAAGTGATGTGTCCCCGGAATTAATGCTATAATATTTACAGTTGATATTTTCCCATGATAAAAAACGCCGGGTTGTTGCGCAAATTCGAGAGGAATCTCGTCCGCGCGGAGAAGCCCGACTACTCCCAAAATGTCAGGATCGCGGAGGCCCTCCGCCGGGAAGCGGTCGCCCTGGGGGTATTCCCGCCAGCGGACCCGCTTGAGGGAATCGAACTCAAAATCAGGATCGCCGAGGCCGTGAACCGTGTTCGAACGACTCCTCGTCCGCATCGCCGCCGCGCTCGTTAAACACAAGATCCCCTATATGGTTATAGGGGGGCAGGCTGTGCTCCTTTACGGGGAACCCCGTGCGACCAAGGATATCGATATCACCCTGGGGATCGGCATCGAGGACCTGGGGCGGGTTTTTGACGCCGCCGGGGCCGCGAAGCTCCGCCTCCTGGTCGCCCGGGCTGAGGAATTCGCCCGCCGAACGATGGTCGTCCCGGCCCGGGACGAGGGCTCCGGCATACGCGTCGATTTCATCCTTTCGTTTTCCGACTTCGAGCGTCAGGCGATCGGGCGTGCCCGGAGAGTCAGGATCGGCCGCAAGGCGGTTCGTTTCGCCCGTCTCGAAGATCTCGTCATTCATAAAATGATCGCCGGACGACCTCGAGACATCGAGGATGTCGAGTCGATCCTGCTCAAAAATCCCGCGTTCGATGCCGGCTACATTCGTTCCTGGCTTCGAGAATTCGACCGAGATCTCGATGGAAAGACCGTACCGATCTTTTCAGCCCTTGTCCGGCGCGTCCGGTCGCGTCGATGATCACACGAATTCCGGGGACACATAACTTAATTCTCTAATGATAAACTCAAGAAATATCCGTAAATAAGCCGGCGTGCTCCCAGGGTTTAGGCTTATGGACGAATTAAGTGATGTGTCCCCAGAATTCTCCCCGGAATTCCGTCTAGACTTGACACTCCCCGCTCCAAGCCATAAACTTGAAAACTCGTTGAAAGGAGTGAGGCATGCTAGAAATCCGATTCCACGGCCGGGGCGGCCAGGGGACGGTCGTCGCCTCCAAGATCCTCGCCGACGCTCTGGCAAAGGAAGGGAACTACGTCCAGGCCTACCCGGAGTTCGGGGTCGAGAGGAGGGGCGCGCCGGTTTTCGCCTTCCTCCGGATCGACGACAAGCCCATCTATGACAAAAGCCGCATTTATACGCCGGATCATGTCGTCGTGGTCGACCCGACCCTGCTCGAGGCGATCGACGTCACGGAGGGGCTCAAGCCCGGCGGCATGATTATCGTCAACAGCGATCGCAAGCCCGGCGAGATCAAGCTCCCCAAGACGTTCAAGGTGGCGACCATCAATGCGACCGGGATCGCCGTCAAGCACAAGCTGGGGACGCTGGCCGCGCCCATCGTCAACACGGCCATCTGCGGCGCCGTCGTCAAGTTTCTCGGGCTGACCAAGCTCGAGTCCCTGACGGCCGCCATCAAGGAGGGCGTCCCGTTCGCCGCCGACGCCAACATGGCGGCCGCCCGGGAGGCCTACGAGAAGGCCTCGGCCTGAAGGCCGCCGCGACGGGACCGAACCGAAAGGACGCGTCATGAAGAAATTCAAGCCGACCAAGAAGATCGTCTTCGCCTCCGAGAAGGAGATGCCGATGACGCCGATGTCCCTGGGCTCCATGCTCTACAACCTGACCGGGGCCTGGCGCAACATCAAGCCCGTCATCGACAAGGCCGCCTGCATCCAGTGCGGCATCTGCTGGAAATACTGTCCGGACACCTCCATCTACATCGAGGACGAATTCCCGGTGATCGACTACGACTACTGCAAGGGCTGCGGCATCTGCGCCGAGGAATGCCCGTCCAAGTGCATCGCCATGGTCGAGGAGGAGAAATGAAAAAAGTCATGATGGGCAACCACGCCCTCTCCTACGGGGCGATGCTGGCCCGCTCCCAGGTCATCGCCGCCTACCCGATCACGCCCCAGACCCAGGTCGTCGAGCTCCTGAGCGAGATGTGCGCTTCGAAAGCCCTCGACGCCAAGTTCATCAAGGTCGAGTCCGAGCACTCGGCCATGGCCGCCTGCCTGGGGGCCTCGCTGGCCGGCGCCCGGACCTTCACGGCGACTTCGGCCCAGGGCCTGGCCCTGATGCACGAGCTCCTCCACTGGGCCTCGGGCGGACGGCAGCCGGTCGTGATGGGGAACATCAACCGGGCCATGGCGCCGGGCTGGAGCATCTGGACCGACCAGAACGACAGTCTCTCCCAGCGGGACACGGGCTGGCTTCAGTTCTACTGCGCGTCGAACCAGGAGGTCGTGGACACGGTCATCCAGGCCTTCAAGATCTCGGAGCGGTTCATGATTCCGTCCATGGTCATCCTGGACGCCTTCGCCCTCAGCCACACCTACGAGGTCGTCGAGCTCCCGGACCAGGACAAGGTCGACGCCTACCTGCCCAAGTTCAATCCGCCCTTCCGGCTCACGCCCAAGGAGCCGCACGCCTTCAACGCCCTGACCTCGCCCGACCATTACTTCGAGCTCCGCTACAAGCTCCAGAAGGACATGGAGAAGGTGCCGGCCGCCATCGAGGAGACGGGCAAGGAGTACGAGAAGGCTTTCGGACGCTACCTGGGCCAGGTCGAGGAATACCACTGCGACGACGCCGATTTCGTGTTCGTGACCTCGGGCACGGCCGGCTACACGGCCCGGGTCGCGGTCGATGAGCTCCGCAAGCAGGGCATCAAGGCCGGGAACCTGAGGATGAAGGTCTTCCGGCCCTTCCCCTTCGCCAAGGTCCGCGAGGCGCTGGCCAAGGTCCCCAAGGCGGCCGTCGTCGACCGGAACTGTTCCTACGGCCACCACGGGATCTTCTACCAGGAGATCAAGTCCGCCCTGTACGGGGAGGCCAAGGCGCCGGCCCTGTTCGGGTACATCACCGGGCTGGGGGGCCGGGACATCACCGTCGAGATGTTCCGGGAAATCGCCAAGGACACGTTGTCCAAGCCGCGGCCGTCCGAGGAGATCGGATGGATAGGAGTCAAGAGATGAGCGCCGAGACGAAGAAAAAGACGATGAAACTGACCCTGCCCGAAGAAGAATTGATGAGCCCCGGCCACCTCGCCTGCCAGGGATGCGGGGCGACCATGGCCATGCGCTACATGTTGAAGGGGCTCGGCCAGAAAACGATCGTCTGCATCCCGGCCTGCTGTTGGGCCGTCATCGACGGGCCCTTCCCCCACTCCTCGTTGGGGATCCCGATCTTCCACTGCGCCTTCGAGGCGGCGGCCTCGACCGCGTCGGGCGTCAAGGCCGGGCTGGAGATGGTCGGCGATAATGAAACGACTGTCCTGGCCTGGGCTGGAGACGGCGGAACTTTCGACATCGGGCTCCAAGCTCTGAGCGGGGCGGCCGAGCGGAACGACGATATTATTTATGTGTGTTACGACAATGAAGCCTACATGAACACCGGGATCCAGCGGAGTTCGGCGACGCCCTACGGGGCCTGGACGACGACGACCCCCGTGAAACACTTCAAGAACCGCCCCAAGAAGGACATCGTCGCCATCATGGCCGCCCACCGCATCCCCTACATCGCGACGGCCAGCGTCGCCTACCCCGAAGACTTGGTCAAGAAGGCCAAGAAGGCCAAGGAGACGCGGGGGACCAAGTTCCTCCATATTTGGGCGCCCTGTCCGACCGGCTGGAAGAGCCGGCCCGAAGACACGGTCAAGCTGGCGCGGATGGTCGTCCAGAACGGGATATTCCCGCTTTACGAGATCGAGAACGGCGAGACCTACAAGATGACGATCAAGGTCGCCGAGAAGAAGCCGATCACGGACTACGTGAGACTCCAAGGGCGCTTCCGCCACCTCAAGGAGGACGATCTCAAGGTCATGCAGGACGAGGTCGACCGCAAGTGGGCCTCCCTCCAGAAGAAGTTAATTTGATGGGGTCAAACCTACACTTTGATACAAAGTGTAGGTTTGACCCCGATTATTTGCAGCTCAGAGCAGCGATTTGATCTTATTCTCAATCTTAATGTGGCGGGCTGAATCATAGCCGACAACCTTGAGGGCGATCCTGCCCAGCCTGTCGATGATCACGTTGTAGGGAATGCGGACGACCTGGGTCGATCCGTAATAAATCCTGTTCACGTAATAGTTCGGGTCCGCGATGACGGGAAACGTCATTTGGTTGCGGGACGCCCAAAGCTTGAGGTCAGCGAGGGTTGGGAGTTCTTTATCATCGTCCTCCGAAATCGCCGAAATGACGATAAATCCCCGCTTCTTGTAGGCCTGGTAGAGCTGCTCCAGGTGATGCCCTTCATCTATGCAGACCGGGCACCACATCGTCGAGAAATCAATCAGAACAACCTTGCCGCGATAATTCGAGAGGGTCAGCTTCCTGTTGTTCTTGTCGAACAGGGTGAAGTCATATGCTTTTTGGCCGACCTTGTATCCCTGCTTCTCGCCAGCCGGCCCCGCCTCGCGTGCGAGGACGACGTCGGGCCAGAAGTTCGATTGGTTCCCCCTTTTATCATACATCCGAATATCAGAAAACCTGATTTGATCGCAATCCTCGGCCAGGAAGCTCGAATAGAAGCTGAAGGATCCCGACGCCCTTGAAAAAAAGCTCAGCTGGAAGGGATAGGCAAAATATTTGATAAGAGGCCCGCTAGGCGGAAGCCGCGGCCCTGATTCCGGGCGAAGCGAGGCTTGGAACCGCGATGAACCAGAAGAGCCGCCGGCCTTTTCATATTTGACACCCCAGCAGATATATCCGTCCTTGAGGTTTATTCCGTCGTCCCGGAACTGGAAGGTGATTTTAAGCAGATTGATCCGGTTGATCTTGAAGGTCGTCGGCGTGACCTTGAAGGATACAAGGACCGGGACGTCCGAGTCTTTGTTAAAGGCTGCCGCCCCGGAGGGCCCCGCACCGGCCAGAAGGATACCCGTAACGAGTGCGATCAAACAGAAAATTCGATGGTTCATGCCCCTCTCCTTCTCATTATTCATTCTTCCCCTCCATCGTCGAAGGGAAGCGTAAACCAGGCTTCGAAAAGAGTCAAGGGGAATTCTGGGGACACACGACTTAATTCCGGTGCGCCAATGAATCATGTGATATGTCCCCAGAATTATTCGCAAGAATCAATACCCTGATTATTGCACTTTGTATCAAAGTGTAGGTTTGACCCCATTTATTTGAAGAGGAACAAAGAGAAGGAGTCGGGGAGGATAATCAGGCCGTCGGAGACGCGCACGGTGGCGGGCTCTCCCGGTGTCCTGAAGCTTCCGACGAGCTTCGGGGCGGCCGGATCGCCGATGTCGAACACCCTGAGGCCGAAGGTCTCGTCCGATAAGTAAGCCCGGTTCCCGGAGACAGCGACGCCGTTCGCGAATCCCTCGAAAGAAGCGCTTCCGACCGCCTTGATGGCCCGGGGATCCGCGATGTCCAGAACGAGTAGACCCTCGGGGCCGTCGGCGACGAACGCGATCGAGTCCTTGATCGCTACGGCGTAGGGTTCGCCGGACGTCCGGAACGATCCCAACAGGGCAGGCGCCTCCGGTTTGGCTATATCCAGGACGTGAAATCCCGTGTCGCTGCTGCAGATATAGGCCCGATCTCCGGCAACCGCCAGTCCGTAGGCGAATCCGGGCATGGCCAGCGACCCGACGACCTTGGGCGACCGCGGATCCGCGACGTCCACGACGTGGAATCCTGAATGATCGGACGTCACGTAGACATACCGGTCACGAACCACGACGGCCCGGGGCACGCCGGGCAGGGGGAAAGACTTGATGATTTTGGGCCTAGGCGGATCCGAGACGTCCAGGATGTTGAGGACGCGCCTCTCCGTCTCATAAGCCAACGAACCCTGAACCGTCAACCCCTGGACCCCGCGTGAAATGGACGAGGCGCCGAGGACTCGGGGCGCCGCGGGGTCGGTTACGTCAAAAATCTGGATTCCGGAGAGCTCCCCGATCGCGTAGAGGGTACGGTCCTGGACGGCGGCGGTGATGATGGAACTGGGGGTCGCAAAGCGTCCGACGACGGCCGGCTTGGCCGGAGAGGAGATGTCCAGAAGATGAATTCCGGAAAAATAATCGACAACGTAGGCCGTCGTCCCTGAGACCCCGACTCCCCAGGCCTCGTTGTACATCGTGTATTTGACGATGGCCAGCGAAGCGGGGGCCTCCGGCTTTCCGATATCCAGGACCTGAAAGCCGCCGTCGTAGAGGGTTCCGACGCAGGCGATCCCTCCATCCCCCAGCGCGATGCTGTTGGCATAGCTTGAGGTCATAAACGAGGCGGCCTGTTTCGGGGCCCCGGGTTGAGTGATATCGATCACGGTCAAGCCCGCCGCCCCGTCGGCGATGAACGCGTAACGGCCCGAAACGGCCGTCTGGCGGGCCGTCCCCGGTGTGTCTAGATAGCCTATCTTTTTCGGCGCGGCGGGATTCCGGACATCGATAATCTGGAGTCCGGCCTCGCCGTCCGAGAGGAACAGCGTCGTTCCCAGGAGGGTCACCCCTTCCGATTCGCCCGGAGTGTCGAACGAAGCCACCGCCTTGGGCGATCCGGGATTCCCGATGTCGAAGACCTGAAGTCCGGCCGGGCCGGCCGCGACAAAGGCATGCCTTTCGCCGACCGCGACCGCCATGGCGGGGCCGGCCGTGGCCGCTTCGCCCTGGAGGACGGGCGAGGCCGGGGCCGAGACGTCCACGATTTGCAGCCCGCGCTTGCCGGCCGCCAGAAAGACGAGTGTTCCTTTCTTTTCGATGTCAAATCCCCCGCCGAGGTAAAGCTGCGATACGGCGGCCGGTGAACGCTTGTTGGTGAGGTCGAGGACAACCAGGCCGTTGAGAAAGGCGCAGTAGGCATACGGTCCGTCGACCGCGACGTCGCGGGCCTTGGACCAGAGGATGGAGCTGAGGAACCGCGGATTCCCGTCCTCGGCTCCGGTCCGCAGGGGCAGGCAGATCCCGGCCGCGATCAAAAACAGAATTACGATTGACCTTGCTGATTTCATGGTTCGTCCCCCCGGCCTTCGGCAGCCGTTCAAATCAGGATGTCCTCGCCCCAGCCGAGCTTGATGAACTCGATGGCGTTGATATCGCTCGTCCCGATGCCGTGGCGGGTGTCGGCGAGCTGGATGTGCTTGGGCACCGGAGGCAGCTCCTGGGCTTTGCCCAGGACCTCGCGCCGCTTGGCCATGATCAGCCGGAGCCCGATCGTGTCCACGGCGACCGGGTCCCGTCCGACGATCAAGCCCTTGTAAGCCCAGACGTAGCGCCGACTGAAGTGATGGGGCCCGCGGCCGTGGAACTGAGGGGTCAGGGCGCACAGGATGTTGAGTCGCGTCTTGCCCTGGACAATCGGGAGCTTGAACAGGGCGCCCAGGTCGGCGCAGCTGTCGGGGTGATAGTCGGGCTGGGATTCCGCGAACATGATGTAGTTCTTCAAGGTGCCCGACATCCCGGACAGGTAGTGCGTCCGGAGCGGCCTGACGTTGATCAGAGAGGTCGCGTTGATGAAGAGCGGGTTGGTCCGGACCGTGTGATCGTCGAGCCCGATCCGGTCCTCGGCGATCCCGGCGTCCACGAGGCGCCGCTTGATGGCCGCCTCGAGTTCCTTTGGGGTCGGAAGGTAAGACCAGACGTTGGTCTTGATGCCCACCGTCTCGCCGGGCTTGACGAGACGGCCGAAGGCGGCGACGGGATCGCTCTCGTCGAGGAGCTTCATGACGGCTTCGTCGAGCATACCCTGGAGAATATCCGGGTTGATGGCCGAGTTTTCGTCCAGGACTCCGGCGTGCCGGATCAGGACGACCCTTGCCGTCTTGGCCGCGGCCGGCTCTTGGGCCCGCGCCAGATGGGCGCCCAGGACGACGGCCGTCGTCCCCGTGAGGAAATCGCGTCGGGTGATGATGGGGGTCATGGTGTTTTCACCTCGAGGGAGATTTGAGGGACGGGACGGATGAAGCGAGCGTCCGGGCCCAATCCGGGTCCGGCGCTTCGAAGACGACGACGAGGACAGCCTCTTTACGGAGGGCGAGCACCCATTTCTTGTTTTCCGTCCTGGCCAGCCCATCGGCGCCGGCCTCGGGGAGATAGGCGGCCAGGAAAGACCGGCGCGCGGCTTCGGCCTTGGCGGCGTCGGGGTAACGGACGACGAGGAGGCAGCCCGCTTCTCCGGCCGCGGCATCGTACTCGGCGAAAACGCAGTCCGTGGACCGGTCGAGACCGAGGATGTTCTCGCTGGCCACGAAATATCGGTTGTTGAGGTTGACGTTCGAGTGGAAAAAGCTGGTCCGGTCCGCGCGAAGCGATCCGGCCGGCAGATAGCCGATCAAATCGGGCTTGGGGCCGGGCGGGCCGAGAAGGCCGACAACGGCCCTGCCGACGTCCAGGACGGCCCTTTGGGACGTTTCGTCGTCCTCCGCGGCGGTCACGGTCACAAAGCAGCGGCCCTGCCAGAAACGGAGAAGGCCGAAGTCCGCTTCGGACTCCTGTCCGATCCCGGCTTCCGGGTCTTCCCGGTCGCAGGAAAAAATGCCGAAGGCTTCGGCCGGAGAGCCCATGTCGTAGATATCCAGGGTCAGCTCGCGGCCCTCAGTACCGCCGTCCGGCCCGGCGTAGCGGCGGGTCCAGACCTCGCGGAAATCGAAGGCGAGGAAGACCTCGGCGCCGCCGTCCATGTAGTCATAGAGGGTGGTGCGATCATAAACCCGGTCCGCCTCGCGGGCCTCCCAGGCCCCGATCGTTTTGGGGATTAAGCGTCCGAAATCGTCCATGGATTCTCCAGCCGGAAAGACGCAAAGGGCGGCGGCGAGAACGGCGATTAAAGGGACGGCCCGGGCGGCTTTCATGCTCTCAATCACCGTTCCTGTCCGGCGCGATAATTCCGGGGACACATCACTTAATTCAGTTGCCCGTGAATTAAGTGATGTGTCCCCGGAATTATTTTCTCTGTCTTTCTGCTCCCGTCACTCCAGGACTCTCATTGAAGCACGTTGCTCTGGACGAAATTGAAGTCATAGAGCGAAAAGCTCTTGACGGACAACGTCGGCGTCCCGCTCGGCCACGTGTTGTTATAGATTTCGACGTTGAAGGAAATTGTGCCCGCTGTTTGCCCAGGAAAGTTGGTTGACCAGCTGCCGCCAAGCTGCAGCTTCGTGGAACGAGTCCCACTGGCTCCGAAATCAAGAATGACCGTGAATTCTATGAACGCACCGTCCATCGCCATGTGCCCGGTGTTCCGGACATCCCCTTCCGGGTGCTGGAAGTCAACGCTCCCTGCCACATACGCCTTCCCCCCGCTATAGTAGAGCGTTGGGATAGAAAGATTCGATATGGAGGGAGACACCGGAGCGACCCCGGTGAGATAGACGAGAACGGCGGGCTCCATGAAGTCCTCGCCTGGAAACCAGACGAGGGCGGCAAGATCATCCACTTTGTCCCCGTTCACATCGCCGCTCGCGATGTTCCTGTTGTTGCACTTGGACCCCTTGTTCAACGTGAAGTTGAACATGCTCGCGAGTCTGTCCCCCGCGGCAAATCCGCCGTTGCCCAAACCCCGAAAGAGATCACTGCCCCCCTTGCTGCCCGGGGCCGCGACATCCCGCTTGCCGTCCCCCGTATAGTCAAACACCGCAAATCCGTAGTGCAGCGACGGCTTCGTGGGGAAACTTTTCTTGTTAGCGAACGTCCCTTTTCCCTTCCCCAGCATCGACCAGCCGGGCCTACCCGCCGATAAGCTGTCTCCCAGCAGATCGAGGCGGCCGTCGCCGTTGATGTCGGCGGCTGCCAGATGCGGGCCGACGTTCTCGCCGAGACTGGAAATCACGGGTATGCCGAAGGTACCATCGCCGTTGCTCTTGAAGAACCGCAGGGTGGAGCCGCTGCCGCCGACAACATCGGCCGACCCGTCCCCGTTGAAGTCGCCGCCGGCAACGCCGGTTATCTTTTGTCCCAGCCCGAATTTCGCCCCCTCGAACTTCTTATTCCCGAGATTGCGGAAAGCGCTCATCGAACCGTCCGAATTTCTCCCGGCAAGGTCGAGCTTTCGGTCCCCATTGAAGTCAAGACCGCCGGTCCAATGGGTAGGGGATGGCGCGAGAGTGCCCGAGGGTGTGATATCTATCGGAGTGAGAAGATCGCCGTTTCCTTTTCCGGGAAATATCATAAAATAGTCATAATAACTCTTGACGGCAATATCCACTTTCTTATCGCCGGTAAAATCACCAGTTGCTGCGATCGGAGCAATCATCTCTGCGAAACCCACCGTCTTCGTGTACGTCCGCGTGAAAGTCGCCGATCGGTCGCCAAGAAAGACTCTCACCTTAGAGGGATACCCCTCCGAGGGTCCCTCCAGGGTCACCACGTCCGCAAAGCCGTCCTTGTTCATGTCCACTACGGCAATATCTTCGATAGTTCGCGGCCATGCAGAGAACGGGATGCGCACCTGACGAAACGCTATTGTACTCCCAGCCGCTGGAAGTAACACAAAGCACGCGATTCCCGCGAGAATTATTTTTTTCATCTTTGACTCCTTGAATTCATTTGAGTCTATGCCGATCGGTCCTTTGAAGCAAAATCCCCCTCAAGAAAAAAAGTTGAATTTCTCCTCCTGACCACGATGTCATACTATAGGGGGCCGCGCGACGATGTCAAGATCGGCTAGCAACAACAATAGGGAAAAACAGCGGGCGAAGCCAGCGCCTATTATATTCTCTAACCCCGTTCCTATCCGGCCGAGGAGAACCTTTTCTTGCCTAATTACGTCTTATACAGGGAGAGGTGTTTCATGAAAAAATGGCTGTGGAGAATACTGGCCGTCGCTTTCGTCGGCGTCTTCATCTTCCTCCTTTTCTCGGGCCGGAAGGCCAAGGCGACCCTGAACGAGGTCAAGGTCGTCCGGGGAACGATCAGCGAAAAAGCCCTGGCGGTGGGGACGATCGAGCCGGATAAGGAGATCAAGGTCAAGTCGACCATCCCCGGCATCGTGGCCGAGGTCATGTTCAAGGTCGGCGATCCTGTCAAACCCGGCAGTCCCCTCTTCAAGATCTTGCCCAACCCGACGCCGGTCGAATACGTCGATGCCCGGCGGAATATCGAGATCGCCCAGGTCTCGCTCGACAAGTTCCAGACCGACCGGGAGCGGACGCTCCAGCTCTTCCGGGGCGCCCTGGTCTCCCGGGCCGAGATGGACGCTATCGACTCGGCCTTCAACGAGGCGAACCTGAGGCACAAGATCGCGCTGGAGCGCTTCGAGCTCATGGAGAAGGGCCGCATCCGGATATCCAACCGCGACATCGACTCGATAGTCAAGTCGCCCATCAAGGGTATGGTCCTCTCCCAGAGCGTCTTCGAGGGCGACCCGATCGTCCCGCTGACCAATTATCAGCCCGGGACCGAGATGTGCTCGCTAGCCGACATGGGCTATCTCCTGTTCAAGGGGACGGTCGACGAGATCGACGTGGGCA
Organism: Candidatus Aminicenantota bacterium; assembly: GCA_022867325.1. GTDB lineage: Bacteria > Acidobacteriota > Aminicenantia > Aminicenantales > JAFGBC01 > JAFGBC01. The sequence continues at coordinate 13,145 of JALHUR010000023.1, forward strand.
AGATCATGATCGGCACCGAAGCAGACATCCAGATCGGGGCCCTGCCCGACAGCCGGATCACGGGCAAGGTCGAGCGGATCTTCCCCAAGGCCAAGAAGGAC
>JALHUR010000239.1 GCA_022867325.1 Candidatus Aminicenantota bacterium
AGGGTCTGGCCGTCGTCAAAGGGAAAAGCTACGCGGGCCGAATCGTCCTGGCCGGCGATCCGGGCGCGTCTCCGGTAGAAGTCTCCCTTGTTTGGGGGAGCGCCCCCGAGTCCCGCCAAACCGTCTCCATCATGGACTTCAGGACGGACTATAAAACCTTCCCGCTCACTTTCACGGCCGGCGAGAGCGGCGAGAACGCCCGGCTCGAAATCGTAAGCCGCGGAATCGAGGCTTTCTGGGTCGGCGCGGTCTCGCTCATGCCCGCCGACAACGTCGAGGGCTTCAGGCCCGACGTCCTGGCCGTCCTCCGCGAGCTCGACGCTCCCATCTACCGCTGGCCGGGCGGCAACTTCGTCAGCGGCTACGACTGGAGGGACGGGATCGGCGACCGGGACCGCCGGCCGCCCCGCAAGAACCCGGCCTGGCTGGGCGTCGAGCACAATGACGTCGGGATTCACGAGTTCATGGACTTCTGCCGCCTGGTCAAGACCGAACCTTACATCACGGTTAACAGCGGGCAGGGGAGCGAGACGCTGGCCGCCGAAATGGTCGAATACGCGAACGGCGCGGCCTCGACGCCGATGGGCGCGCTCCGGACCCGCAACGGCCGGGCCGAGCCCTGGGGCGTCAAGTGGTGGTCGATCGGGAACGAGATGTACGGCGACTGGCAGCTGGGCCACATGCCCGTCCAGGACTATGTCATCAAGCACAACCGGTTCGCCGCGGCCATGCGGGCCAAGGACCGCTCGATCAAGCTTGTCGGCGTCGGCGCCGCCGGCGAGTGGACCGAGCGGATGCTGGCCGCCTGCCGGGACTCGATGGACGCCGTCAGCGAGCATTTCTATGTCGGCGAGCGGCCCGGGCTCCTCAGCCATGTCAACCGGGTCCCGGCCGAGATCAAGCGGATCGCCGACGCCCACCGCCGCTACCGCCTGACGGTCGGCGCTCTCGAAGGGAAGGCCATCCCGATCGCCTTGGATGAGTGGAATTATTGGTACGGGCCGCACATCTACGGCGAGCTGGGGACCCGCTATTTTCTCAAGGACGCACTGGGGATCGCGGCCGGGCTCCACGAATTCGTCCGCCAGAGCGACATGTTCGTCATGGCCAATTACGCCCAAACGGTCAATGTCATCGGAGCGGTCAAGACGACGAAGACGGCGGCCGCCTTCGACACGACCGGTCTCGTCCTCAAGCTCTACCGGGCCAAGTTCGGGTCCATTCCGGTCCAGGTCTTGGGCGCCCCGGCGCCGCTCGACGTCGCGGCGGCCTGGCGGGAGGGCCGCAAAGTCCTGACCGTGGCCGTCGTCAACCCGACCAAGGAGAGCCAAGTCCTTCCGATGACGTTCAAGGGAATCAAGCCCCCGGCGGCGGCCCGGCTCCACCTGATCACGGGTCCGGACGAGGGCGCCTACAACGAGCCGGGGAAGGACCCCGTGGTCAAAATCGTGATCACGGAGGGCGCGCCCTTCGGCCCGAAGCTGACCCTGCCGCCCCTGAGCATCTCCCTCTACGAAATCGAACTGAAATAATTCGGGGGACACATCACTTAATTATTGGATCCGGATAGTTATAATGAAGGGGAACGGATGAAGCCGGCTTTAGCGTCGGGGTGGACCAGGCAAGAAGAGCGGCTGCTGGAACGTCTGAGCGATCCTTACAGGATCCAGGCCTTCCTCGACCGCATCCCCTATGACGACAAGCCCGGGATCCGATCGCCCCGCTGGGTCATCCGGGAGCGAAAGGCCCATTGTTTCGAGGGCGCCCTGTTCGCCGCGGCGGCCCTGCGCCGGCTGGGGCACCGCCCGCTCGTCGTCGACATGTACGCCGTCAACGACGACGATCACGACATCGCCGTCTTCCGGAGCAACGGCTACTGGGGGGCGGTCGCCAAGTCGAACTTCGTGACGCTGCGCTTCCGGGAGCCTGTCTACCGGACGCTCCGCGAGCTCGTCATGTCCTACTTCGATTTCTACTTCAACACGCTCGGGGACAAGTCCCTGCGCTCCTATGCGCGGCCCCTGGACCTCGGCCGCTTCGACCGGCGGGGCTGGATGACGACGGACGAGGACATCGGTTATATCGGGGACGAGCTCAATCGGATGAAGCATAGGCCGATTCTGGCGCCGGGACAGGTCCGAGCCCTCAACCGGGTCGACAAACTCCTGTTTCGGGCTGGGCTGCTGGGGGCGAAGCCTTCCGGCCTTTACCGAGCCAAGCCGCGGAATAATTCGCGGCGAGCCTGAAAACGCCGGTCGACGATTGGCGCAACTGAAACGGCAAATCCGGCCTATAAAGTGGTAGATGCCCGGAATCGATGCGCTCGCGTTTGTTAGGCAGGTTCGGGCGGTTCGATGTGGATGAGGACCCGGCCGACGCGGGGGACGCCCGACTTCAGGGCGAGCTCGAAGCGCTCGGTGAGGCGGTGGGCGGAGTCGAGGTCCATGGCCGGATCGACCGAGCAGTGGAAGGAAACGGCCAGCTCGCCGGCCTCGTCCTCGACGTCGATTTCATGGGGATCGCAACTGACTCCGGCCGCCTCCGCGATGTCCAGCACGATCTTCTGAATCAGATCCCGGTCCGCTTGCGCCTCATCTTCCGTGACGGGCGCGCTCTCCGTCCGGACGGGTTCGAGGTGGGTCACGACGCGGTCCAGGCTCGGGACGGCCCGGCGGAGAACCTCCTCGAATTCCGAGGCTCTGGCGTGGGCTTCGGCGACGTCGCGGGCGCCGCGGATCTCGAGGTGGAGCTCGAGGCAGGGCCGGCCTTTCTTCTCGAAGAGGCGGATGTCATGGGCGGCCAGGTTATGGCGGGCGGCCAAAGACCGGACATCGGCCACCATGTCTTCGGCCTCCTCCCGGCTCGGCGCGACGTGGACGATGATGTCGGCGTTGGGCCGGTTGAGCGCGCGGCGGATGGCCTCCTTGGCTTGGTTCGAGATGTCGTGGGCGTGTTCGAAGGCCTCATGGCGGCTGACGGTCAGGACGACGTCGACGAAGAAATCGGGCCCGGCCCGGCGGATGCGAACGTTCCCGACCTCGAGGACGCCCGGGACGTGGGCGGCCCTGATCATGTCTTCGCGGAGATGTGGGGGGACGCCGTCTAGAAGGTCCGCGATCGTCTTTTTGCCGAGCGTCAGGGAGACATAGACGACGATGCCCGAGACGCCCAGCGCGGCTATCGCGTCCGCCTTGTCCAGCCAGGGGATGCCGAAGGCCCTGGAGGCCCAGACGAACATGAGGCCCCCGATGACGACCAGCGAGGACCAGATATCCGTCGAGAAGTGAAGGGCGTCCGCCTCCAAGGCCTGGCTGTGATATTTCTGGGCGGCCCGCTTAAGGACCCGGGACCGCGAGAAGTCGATGGCGACCGAAACGGCCATGACCAGGAAGGCCCAGGCCGACGCCTCGACCTCCACGGACTGGAAGAAGAGCCGGCGGACGGCCTCGTAGATGATCCAGACGCAAGTCAGGAGAAGAAGGGCCGTTTCGAACATGGCCGAGAGGTTCTCGACCTTGCCGTGGCCGTAGGTGTGAATCGGGTCGGCCGGCCGGCTCGAGACCCGGACGGCGACGAGGGTCATGGCGGCGGCGATCAGGTCGAGGCCGGAATGGGCCGCTTCGGCCAGGATGCCCAGGGAGCCGGTCAGGATCCCGACCACGATCTTCATTCCGGTCAGGAAGACGGCCGCGATGACGGAGCTCAGGGCCGCGGAGGTTTTTTCGCGCATAGCTTCGGCCGAGTCCCCGCCGGGGGGAGTCGCCGCCGCCGTCTTGGAGAGATCAAGATGTTCCGTCATAAGGCATCACCCGTCGCCGAATCAATTTAACACAGAAAGTTCCGCTTGTCGATTGACCCGTTCGCCGACGCTACCCCGCCTTTCAAATCGGGGACGAGAAGCGACACTTTTGTACTCAGCCCCTTTAGAGGGGATGGGGATGAGTGGGCTCAGGGTTAACCCCGAACAAGCCCCGGCATTCATGCCGGGGAGTCGAGGGGTTGACTTCCCCTCCAAGGTTGACGCGCGCGGTCGGTTCGGGCTCTCAGCTTTTCTTGGAAAAGTGGCGGTAGAGGGCCAGGGTCAGGCCCGTCGACAGGATGAGGATGGCCAGGGGGACCAGGATGCCGATGATCATGGCTGTGCCTTTTCCTTGGCTTTGGGCTCGCCCTTGTGTTTCTTCCGGTAAGAGACGTAGGCCAGGATGAGGCCCAGGAGCGAGCAGATATAGGCGATCGACATGCCGACGACGACGGCCAGATTCTGTTTCATATCAGGCCTCCCAGCGCGCGATCTTCTCGATGTCCTCGAGGTATTTCTTCTGTTTGTGCTCGTAGTCCTCGGAGATGGCTTTGAGCTTGGGGTCGATGACGCGGAATAGGACGACGAGGAGGACGATATCGGCGGCGAGCAGGACGAAGCCGTACCAGCGGAGGAGGAGCATGAAAGCGACGCTGAGCGCCGTCAGTACGTAGGTCAGGGGGGAGAGGATCCAGGCGATGACGTCCTCCTTGGACCAGTTGTCCGCCTCGGCGGCCGTCCAGGTTTTTTTGATCCAGGCCATGTTACTTCCCTCCTTTCGGCGCGTTCGCTTCTGCGGGGAGCAGCCCCCGCCGGACCGCCTCCCGGTGGACCGGTTTCCACCAGCCGTAGGGGCGGCTCATGACATCATACTTGACGAGGCGGTCCATGTCCTCGGGCTTGGTCAGGAAGGTGATCGGGAAATAAATCAGGGCGCCCAGGACCATCATGATCCAGAACTTGAGGTAGTCGGGCAGGACCGGGATGAGCTTGTTCTCGGGCAGGACCCAGACGACGAGCCAGCTCAACCCCAGGTTGGCGATCCAGGACGAGAGGTAGCCCCAGGAGTTGAAGCGCCACCAGACGACCTGGAGGATCGAGGGGAGCCAGATCCCGGCCGCCATGATCCACAGGGCGAAGATGAGCCACTGGGTGATTTCCTGCATCATCGAGCCGTAGATGAAGGACCCGACGAGAAGGATCAGGGTCGAGACGCGCCCGACCCAGATGAGCTCCTTGTCGCCGGCCTTGGGGCGCATGTAGTGATGGTAGAGGTCGCGCGTCGCGTAGGAGGCGCCCAGGTTGAGGTGGGTGGCGATCGTCGAAATATGGATGGCGACGATGGCCGCGAAGAAGAAGCCCAACATCCCGACCGGGAGGATCTGGAAGCCGTATTTGTACCAGGCCATCTCATACTCGGCCACGCTCTGAATCCCGGGCGTGATGGAGAAGAAGGCCAGGATGGCGACGGCCCACAGCGAGTTCCGCATGACGATGAGCCCGGTCCCGGCCCAGATCGAGTAGCTCGAGTCGCGCACGGTCTTGGCCGACTGGATCCGCTGGGCTTCGGGGTACCAGTCGATGGCCGTTCCCATCCCGAACCCGCCGATGACGGCGATCACGAGCATGGTCAGGAACCAGATAAGCGGGAAATCGCCCGAGGTGAATCCGGTGAAGGCGAAGGGGTTGAGCCGCCAACCCTGGCCCAGGGCGTGGATCTTTCCGATGATCGCCGAAGGGCCGCCGGCCGCGACGATCTGCCAGATCGAGACGATCAGGATGACCGAAAAGGCGATGACGCCCTGCTGGAAGTCGGCCATGATGACGCCCCAGTAGCCCGCGGCCATGACGTAAATGGCGCACAGCACTGAAAATAGAACCAGACC
>JALHUR010000240.1 GCA_022867325.1 Candidatus Aminicenantota bacterium
AAGGGCTCGCGGAATCCGGTCACGAAGGCCGTGACTTCATCGTAGGCGCCCGTCTCCGCGATCAACCGCTGATCGTAGCGTCCGACGATGGCCCGGGCCCGGCCGTCGGAGCTGATGAGAAAGGCCGAGTGCCAGGTCACGTCCGCCGGGGCCAGAAAGACGAGGCTCGGGTCTCCGTTGATCTGGCTCTCGCGGGTGAAGGTGATCCAGCAGTCGACGCCGAATTCCTTGAGCAGGCCGACGGCCTGTTTGACCTTTTCCCGGATCAGAGACATGTCCCTTCCTCCTTCGTCCTCACCCGGCGAACCGCCTGAGCTTTTTCAGGAAGGCCAGAACCAGGAGCGCGGCGACGGCCAGCAGTCCGGTGAGGAGGATAAAATATTCGTGATGGGCGAACCGGCTGTAGAACTTGCCCATGAAGCCCGAAGCGTAGGAGCCGATGGCGGTCGCGGCGAACCAGCCGCCCATCATCAGGCCCTGGAGGCGGGGCGGCGCGACCTTGGAGACGAAGGACTGGCCCATCGGAGAGATGAGGATCTCGGCCAGGGTCACGAAAAAGTAGGTCCCGACCAGCCAGAGGGGCGACATGATGTTGACGTCCCGGTTGCCTCCGGCCAGCGAGGCGGCGACCATGATCATCATCGCGACGCTCATAATGACCATGCCCAGGAAGATCTTGACCGGAGTCGAGGGTTCCCGCCGGGCGCGGCCCAAGCGGGCGAACAGGGCGAGGAGAACGGGGGTCAGGAGGATGATGAAGAACGGTTCGAAGAACTGGTAGGTCTCGGGCCTGAGGAACTTGAAGATCCGGGTCGAGCGCTCCGCGAACAGGGTCAGGGCGAACCAGTTCTGGTAGAAGGCGACCCAGAAGAAGATGACGATGACGAAGAGCGTGATCAGGGTCGCGATCCGCCGGCCCTCCTCCTTGCGGAGCGAATCCGCGCCGGTCCCGGCCGCCGCGTTCGTCGGCGCCGGGGCCGGTCTCCCGCGGCCGACCTTGAAATCGGCCGGGGCGATGTGGGGGGAGCCGACCTTGAAGATGATCAGGGCCAGCAGGAGTCCCGCGGCGCAGATCCAGAACGAGATGTTGTAGCTGTGGAAGGTGGCGCTGACGAAGGTGGCCAGGAGCGGCGCGACGGCGGCGCCGATGTTGACGCCCATGTAAAAAATATTGAAAGCCGTATCCTTGTGCTGGGGCCGCTCGACGTAGAGATTCCCGACCAGGACGGCCATATTGACTTTGAAGATTCCCGTTCCGACCCCGACCAGCAACAGACCGAGGTAGAACGAGGTCACCTGGCCGGGCGAGGACAGGGCCAGTCCGACGTAGCCCAGGGCCATCAGCGCGGCCCCGGTCCGGACCGTGTTCCGTCGTCCGAAGACGCGGTCGCCGAGCCAGCCCCCCAGCAGCGGGACGAAATAACAGAGGGCCAGGAAAATTCCGTAGAGATCCCCCTTGCGCGAGTCGGACCAGCCCAGGACCTTGTCCATGTAGAGGACGAGGACGGCCATGAGCGTGTAGAAACCGACCCGCTCCCACATTTCGGTGAAAAAAATGTACCGAAGCCCCTTCGGATGGTTCTTCAGCATGGCGTCCCTTTCAGGGCTCGATGCCCAATGCGCGGAGCAAGGCCGGCTCGACCATTCCATCCCGGGTCCAACCTTGCTTCCGATAGTAGGCGTTTAATATGGCGTCATGGCGGGCCGGGTCGACGGCTTTCCCCGCGTGGGCGCCCCGCGTCAGGGGCTCGGTCAGCTTCGGGGGGATATAGGCATCGTAGATCCGCCCCCGGCCTTGGATGTTGTTGGCGCGCCGCTCGAGGGTGTAGATCCTCCGGCCGCAGGCCTTGAAAGCGTCGGCCGTGTACTCGATCCCGGTCAGGGCCCGATAAAGGCCGAGGAAGAGATCCGAGGCCGTATCCTCGGTGAAAAAATCGCACAGGCCGAGCGAATCCACGATCGCCTTCCCTTCCTGGCCGGCGGCGACGTAGGCCGCCAGCTCTTCGGCGCCCTGGAGCCCGCCCTCCTCGGCCTGGATGGTCCAAGCGTATGTGTGATCGCCCCGGCCGCGATTGGACGTCGCGTAGGCCGCGAACATGCCGGGGAAGACCTTGGGCTCGATCCCGGCGTAGCCGAGCCCGCCGAAAGCCGTCGTGACGCAGCGGGCGATCCCCTCGAGGTCGGCGGCCGGGCGTCCGGCCGCGACGCCGGCGATCGCCCGGTCCGAATACCCGCCGAGAAGCTCGCCGAGCGGGCTCGACCGGTAGGCGATGTCCTTGAGGGTCCGGATCATGTCGGGCGCGCTCCCGAAGGCGGGCGCGTCCTTGAATCCGGCCAGGCAGCCTTTCTCGGCGAGCTCCATGGCCCCGGCCATGACGCTTCCCAGAGTCATGGTGTCGACCCCGAACTCGTTGCAGAGATGGTTGATGTGAAAGACGGCGTCCCGGTCCACTATACAGCAGTTGATCCAAAGGGCGATCGTCTCGAACTCGGGCCGGACGCCGCTCCCGGCATAGGGAGGACGATCGACCTGGGCCGCCCTGGTGCACATGATGTGCCGGCACTGGCTGCAGACTTTGGGAGGACCCGACATTTCGAGAAACGCCTTGGTCCCGACCTTGGCGAAGTCGACCGGGTCGAAGGAGCCTTCGTCGAAGTTATGCCAGGGAAGGTAGCCGCCCTGTTTTCCCAGGTAGCCGCCGTTGAAGGCGCGATCCAGCCACCAGGTCGTTCCCGCTTCGGGCCGGAACGATGCGGTCCACTTGGAGTCGCCGACATGGGCTTTGACCTGGCCATCGAGCTCCTTGCCGAGGGCCTGAAAACGGGCCTGGTCGAAATAGGCCGCCCGGTCCCGGCCATGGGCCGTGACGGCGACAAGGTTTTTGGAGCCGAACACGGCGCCGGCGCCGCCCCGACCGAAGTTCCGGTGCTTGTCGTTGGTCAGGCAGGCGAAGGCGACCCGGTTCCAGCCGGCCGGACCCAGGCAGACCGTCGAGGAACCCGGATGGAGTCCGGCCAGAATGTCGGTGATAGCCGAAGCGGTCTTGGGAACCTTGGCCCCGCCGACATCCTCGAACAGCTCGTCCTCGGCGTCGAGGATGGCGACCCGGCCCTCGGACACGAGAATGCGGACGGGCCGGTCGGCCCGGCCGTCGATGACGAGGTGGTCCAGGCCGGACCGCTTAAGCATATTGGGAAAGACGCCGCCGGCGCTGGCGTGGGTCAGGAGTCCGAACAACGGGGCGTGGGCCGGCAGCCAGGCTGCTGGCTCGGGCGAGCGGGTCATGGTTCCGATGAACGAGCAGGAGCCCCGGCCCGCCGTCGCCACATGGGTATCGTTGACCGGGCCGTTGCCGAGGATGATCCGGTTCGCCGGGTTAAGCGGATCGCGGACCGGTCCGTTCCGCTTGAGATGATCGTAGAGGAGAAGGGCCTGGACGCCCCGGCCGCCCAGGTAGTCGCGGTAGAAGGCGGGGTCGGCCGGCTCGACGCGGACGGCGCGGCTCCCCAGGTCCACGAAGGCGATCCGGCCCCGGTAGCCGAAGAATCCGTTCTGGAACGGAAGCATGATAACTCCTTATTAAAAATATTAATATTAATAAACGGGGAAAGAAAAGGCCAGCGAGGGCCTCGGAGACAGCGTCGACCGCGCGAAGGCGGAATTCACAAGGGCATTATACGAAGATTAAAACCGGGAGGCAAGGCCGCGGACGCCCTCAGTTGGAGATGATCTTCTGGATGAGCGATACGATATACCCGTCGTAAGCGACGACGAGCTCGAGCTTCCAGGGCGTCAACCGGGTCAGCTCCTTGAGGAGCTCCGGGTCCTTGGGCTGGGAGGCGGCGATGATGAGGAGGTCCTCCCCCCTCTTCTCGACCGGGACGACTTCGAGCCGCTTCTCGACGTCAAGCGGCAGCAGGGCCAGCGTTTCGGGGGAGATCTTAATCTGGGAGAGGTCGACCCATGCGCAACCGAGTTGAGAAGCGAGGGCGAGGCAGATATCGTTGGGAGTCACGTACTTGAGGTCGACCAGGATCTGGCCCAAGCGCTTGTTCCGGAACTCCTTCTGGATGCGGAGGGCGCTGTCGAGCTGTTCCTGGGAGATATAGCCGGCTTCGATCAAGAGCTCTCCGAGTTTGACGGTCCGCTCCCGCTGTTTCTTCAGGGATTCGTCGAGCTGGACCTGGCTGATCATGGCCTTTTCGACCAGGATCGTCCCGATCCGCTTCGCCCGATTCTCGGCCTGGACCTGGCCGGCTTTCTCGAGCTGCCCGTTGCTGATTTTGCGTTCGTCGACGAGGATCCGTCCCAGGAGCTTCCGCTGTTCGACGTTCCTGACGAGGCGGGAGTTGATGTAGATCCGCTCGCTCGGGTCGGCCGGGTTGAGGGGCATCATGAAGAAGCCCTTGTCGTTGGGGTTGTACTTGACCGTCGAGCCGGTCAGGAGTTCTCCGTCCTGGAGCTCGACGGCGAGTTTGAGGGCGACCGAACTGGCGAAGGTCGATTGGTCGATCGTCTCCCGGTGCACTGGGGACTCGGGCAGCGCATCGGCGTCCTTTTTCAGGAACAGGATCTTCTTGACTTCGTCCAGGCGGATGGTCAGGACCTCAAGCTCCCCCCCCGCGGTCTCGACCTGGAGGGGAAAGGTCTGTTTGTTGACGTTGAAGAAAAGGGCCTTCCCCGCCTTGGACTTCCCGTCGGCGAAATAGACGATGACCGGGTTCATTCGGAGTCTCCCTTGGTTTAAAGATATCCCAAGACATCCCCAGGGTCAAGCCATTAGAGCCATCAATCCGCTTGACAGTCGGGACCGGCCGCACTATAAGGTTAAAGGACTCTGAGGATCATTATGTGCGGAATAGTTGGAATCGTTTCGGAAAAAGCGTTCTCGTCCCGGACGCTCCTCGAACGGCTCAAGCGGCTCGAGTACCGAGGTTACGATTCCTACGGCGTTTTCGACGGCCGCGAAGTGCGCAAGCGCATCGGCGGCATCCGGGTCGAGGGCCGGGGCCGGAGCACGGCCGGGATCGCCCACACCCGTTGGGCCACCCACGGCGGCGTCAGCGAGCGGAACGCCCATCCCCATCTGTCCTGCGACGGCCGGATCGCCATCGTCCATAACGGGATCATCGAAAATTACGAGGAGATCAAAAAGGACCTCGTCCGCAAGGGCCACAGCTTCGCGAGCGAGACCGACTCCGAGGTCATCGCCCACCTCCTGGAAGACCTCCTGCGGCGCCGCTCGATCGAGGAGGCGCTCCCGGCCCTTATCCGCGCCCTGGCCGGAACCTTCGCCGTCCTGATCATGATCAAGGGGCGGGACAAGATCTACGCTATCAAGCGGGATTCCCCGCTCGTCCTGGGGACGGCCGACGGCCGGACCATCCTCGCCTCCGACATCTACGCTTTTTCCGACTGGACGAACCGGGCCGCCTTCTTCGACAACGACGAAATCGCCGTGGTCGGGCCCGACGGCCACCGCTTCTTCGACCGGAACGGGAAGCGGATTCGGAAGCCGCTGCGGACTTTCCGCTGGGAGGAGGAGCGGACCGGCAAACGGAGGGCCAAGCACTACATGCTCAAGGAGATCCTTGAGGAGCCGTCCGTCGTCCGCCGGCTGCTGTTCTCGCTCGGCCACGACCAGAAGCCGGCTTTCCATAAGCTCCTCCGGCTCATCCGCCGCTCGCGGAAAGTCATCTTCGCCTCCTGCGGGACGTCCTACCACGCGACGCTGCTCGGAGCTTACTATCTCCACCAAGTCGGGATGGAGGTTCAAACACTGATCGCCTCCGAGTTCCGCCACTTCGCCAAGGTCGACCGCGACACGCTCATCGTCGCCGTCAGCCAGAGCGGGGAGACGATGGACGTCATCGACGCCCTCAAGTACGCCCAAGCCAACGGAGGACGGATCGTCAGCATCGTCAACGTCCCCCATTCGACCATCCAACGGATGAGCGAGCTGAGCCTCAACATCCTGGCCGGCCCCGAGATCTGCGTCGCCAGCACCAAGGCCTTCGTCAACCAGGCGGCCCTCCTGCTCAAGCTCGCCCAGGCCTTCGGGTTCAAAGTCAATTGCGACAACCTGCCGGACCGGATTCAAACCTTATTTAAGGCCAGGGCCAAAATCAAGGCCATCGCCGAGCGGATCGCCCGTTCCAAGGACGCCTATATCATCGGCCGCGGGCTGACCTATCCGATCGCCCGGGAGATCGCCCTCAAGATCAAGGAGACGAGCTACATCCACGCCGAGGGCATGATGGGCGGGGAGCTCAAGCACGGGACGATCGCCCTGATCGAATCGGGGACGCCCGTCGTCAGCCTCATCAACAACAACGACGCGGACATCATCTCCAACACCAAGGAGGTCGAGGCCCGCGGCGCTAAAATCTTCATCCTGACCAACCACCCGACCCTGGGCGGAAGCGAAGACACGGTCCATATCAAGACCGGGAACGACGGCAAGTTCGGAATCCTGGCCGCCGTGGCCGGGCAACTCATCGCCTACTACGCGGCCGACGCCCTGGGCCGGCCCATCGATAAACCCCGCAACCTGGCCAAGTCGGTGACGGTCAAATGAGCCGGGTCGCGGCCGCCCTCGTTCTTCTTGCGGCCTTCCTTCCGATCCTGACCGCGGCCCAGGAAGCGACCTCCGCCGCGCCGCCGACGGAGAAAGCCCGCTTCTTCTTCGGATTCACGGCCTGCCGGACGTCACCGGGCGGCGAACTCGACGGAAAGCTCGTCCTCGGCGATCCCGTCTACGCCTACTTCCTGCCCCGGCTCGACCCCAGCGCCGGGTTCTCCGTCCAAGGGGGAGCGGCTCTCAAATCCGGGATCTGGAGCGCCGGCTACTTTCAGTCGTCCCATAACGCTTATTTCCAAGGATGGGAACGGTCGGCGACATTGCACGCCGTCGAGATCGAGGGCAAGGGGTATTTGATCCGGGCAAGACCGGTCCGACCCTTCCTCCTGGCCGGATTCAGCATCCCCTGGCTCACGGTCAAGGACGGCTCCCTCAAAGGGGACGCTGTCTACGACGCCCACTATATCGGGCTGGGCGTCAAAGTTGGAGCGGGACTGGCTGCCCAGATCGTCCCCAGAGTCATCCTGACGGCGGGCCTCCACTACCGCTATCTCGCCCTTCTCTACGTCAAGGGCGGGGGAAAAGCCCGGGACGTCGCGAACCTCTATGTCGACCGCTTCGGACCCAAGCGGCGCGGGTTCATTAAGGTCCCCTCCACCGGCTGGGAGATCGGCCTGGTTTTCACGCTCTGAACCTCAACTCCAATCAAGACGCAGAATCTCCCCCCATGATGGTCCATCCTTCAAGATTTCCCCCCAAAAAAAATAACCCCGCAGGAGGTCTTTCGACTGATCCAACGGGGACTAGATTCTGAATAAATAATAAGCCTTTGAATCCTAAAAGTCAACTTTTCGTTGGCCCTCAAGATATTAGACGGCGGATACAAATATCTATCTCATAGAAACTCAGGGCCGAAGAGATCGGGGCTATCCCTATCTCAAGGCCGGACGCTGAGCCCTAAGTTGAAGACTCGGCTGATCCCGGCCATCGCAGGAAGCCCGAGATTCCGCCGGGAGCGCCGTTTTTTTCCAAAGCGCCCTGCTCGGGAGTCTGTGGTAAGATTAGGGCAAAACCATGCTCTCACCGCGCGCTTTTCGATCCGTTGGTCTGAGTCTCGTAATCCTCGGCGCCGGAGCTGCGCCGCTCCGGGCTTTCGACCAACGGGAGATAGGCGTCAAGCTCCTCGCCGACGAGGAATTCCGGTCCGCGCCCGACTGGCGGGTAAGGGCGGAGTCCCGGATCCGGTCGGTCTCATCCGATTTCGAGCGGCTGTTCGGAATCCGGTTCACGGTCCGCAGGGCCGATGCTTGGATCTCCGAGCCCTCCTTGGACGGCCTGGACAAGATCGTGCGCGCCGCCGATGCCGGCATCGACAAGGAGGGCTGCGAGATTCTGATCGTCTTCACGAACCAAGAGGGAATGGGAACGGCCTACACGGGTTACACTCTGTTCAAGGAAGGAATCATCGCCTTGCTGGATCGCCGGCTGTCGCCGACCGGCTTCGGAATCCTGAAGCACGAATTGGGGCACGTCTTCGGCGCCGTCCATGTTCCCGATCCCGAGTCGGTCATGGATTATTTCGTCCAAGGGAATGACTTCGATGCCCGGAACCGGGAAATCATCCGCTTATGCAGGGAGCGCGCCTTCAACGGCGTCGATTTTCCGCTCCCCCGCGGAAACTGGGAGGCTTTGGCGGCGATCTACGAGACCCTCGGCTCGGCGGTCCAGGCCGCGCTCGGCGGCAAGGACCGTACGGACCGGCTCAAGCCCGGCAGTCGGGGCGCGACCGGGCCGGACGGCAGGATGGATCCGTTCCATCTCGACGACCCCTACCTCATGCTGGCCCAGATCCGGCTCGAACAGAAACGATTCGAGGAAACCCTCGAAGCCTGCCGGACCGCCCTTGCGATCAACCCGGACAACTTGGAAACCCGCAACCTGATCGGGATCGCCCGCCGGAGACAGGGCGCGATCGGCGATGCGGTGGAAATCTACGGCGCCATCTTGAAGAAGAATCCCGATCAACCCAAGGTGCATTACAACCTGGGAATCGCCCTGGCCAAGCGGGGCGACCTCGAGGAAGCCCGCGCCGCCTACAAGCGGGCCCTGGCCCTCAAGCCCAATTTCGCCGAGGTCCACAACAACCTCGGCGAGCTCGCCCTGAGGAACGATAAGAAGGAGGAAGCCAAGGCCGCGTTTCTCAAAGCCTTGGAGAATTGCCCCTCCTTCGCCCTGGCCCGCGCCAACCTGGCCGAAGCTTATCTCCTGGACAAGGACCGGGAGCGGGCCTTGGCCGAGGTCAGGGCGGCCCTCGACTCGGATCCCGGCCTGCCCTCGGCCCACAACGTCCTGGGCAACATCCTCCACGATCAGGGACTGACCGAGGAGGCCGTCGCCTCATACCGGAGAGCTCTCGAGCTCAACCCGGACTACGATAAAGCCTATTTCAACCTGGGGATCTGTCTCTTCGACCTCGACCGGATCGAAGAGGCGGCCTCGCAATTCCGGAAGGCGCTGGAGCTTAATGCCCGATTCGCCGAAGCCCACGCCAGCCTGGGATACTGCCTCCTCCGCGACAAGAAACCGGACGAGGGCATTCGGGAGATCCGCCTGGCCCAGGAGCTCGGCTTCCGCTCCGCCAAGACTCATCTCAACCTCAGCTTCGCCTTCCTCGAGAAGGGAATGCCGGCCGCGGCGATCGCCGAAGCCCG
>JALHUR010000241.1 GCA_022867325.1 Candidatus Aminicenantota bacterium
ACAAGGCTTGTCAACAACTTGGATTCCCCAGGCCGGGACACGGCTCTCCCCGCCAGAAGAAGCTCTTTAAGGATTAATGCGGCTCTCGGATTTCGACTTCGACCTGCCGGCCGAGCTTATAGCCCAGCGTCCTCTCCCCCGTCGCGACGACTCGCGGATGATGGTCGTCGACCGCAAATCGGGGCGGATTCTCCACTCCGAGTTCAGGCGGTTTCCCGAATACTTGTCTCGAGGCGACGTCCTCGTCCTCAACGACGCCAAGGTCATCCCGGCCAAGGCTTGGGGCGCGGTCGGGGAGAGCGAGGTCGAGTTCCTTTTCATCAAGGAAACGGCCCCGGGCGTCTGGGATGTCCTCTGCAAGCCGGCCAAGCGGGTCGGAGTCGGCGATCGGGTCCGGTTCGCCGACGGCCTCGAGGCCGAAGTGGCGGGCCGGGGCGAATCGGGAAGCCGGACGCTGAGATTCGCCGCGGCTGACGTCGCGGCCAAGCTCAAGGAGATCGGCTTCGCCCCCCTGCCGCCCTACATCAAAAGAAAAAAGAGAGGCCTCGAGGACCGGCCGCGGGACATCGAGCGCTACCAGACAGTGTTCGCGGCGAAAGAGGGCGCCATCGCGGCGCCCACGGCCGGGCTTCATTTCACGCCCGAAACTTTAGGCCGGATCGAGGATCAAGGAGTCGAGATCGCTCGAGTCACCCTTGAAGTCGGACTGGCGACTTTCCAGCCCATCCGAGTTGAGCGCCTTGAGAACCACCGGATGCTCGAAGAGCGCTACGAAATTCCGGAGACGGCCGCCCGGGCCGTCAACGCGGCGAAAAAAGAGGGCCGGAAGGTTACAGCGGTGGGGACGACCGTCGTCCGGACCCTGGAGAGCGCGGCCCTGGCCGCGCGAAGCGATGAAACCGAAAGCGGGCCGCATCCCGATCACGGGTCTCGCTGTGTCATCAAGCCCGGGGCCGCGGCCACGTCCCTGTTCATCAGGCCCGGTTTCGAGTTCAGGATTATCGACCGCCTGCTCACGAATTTCCACCTCCCCAAGTCTACGCTCCTCATGCTCGTCTCGGCCCTGGCCGGCCGCGAGCTCATCCTGGAAGCCTACCGGGAAGCCGTCCGCGAGCGCTACCGGTTCTTCTCCTACGGCGACTGCATGCTGATCTGTTGAATATTGTTGATATACAATAAATTAGCGTTGATGACCGGAAAGTCTTAGCCCACCTTGAGCGGTGTTTTTCAAAAATTTATTTTATTTGACGCGCCAAAAAACAGCGAGTAAAATAAAGACATAATAATTGCCTAAGATCAGGAGGCAATGCCATGGCCAAACGAGCCGGTAAGGGGAAAACCAAGGCTAAGCCCAAGACCAAGGCCCCGAAAAAACTCAAAAAAATCCGGAAAAAGAAGGTCGCCCGCAAGGTCTTCAAGCCTAAACCCAAGCCGAAGGTCAAACCGAAGCCCAAGAAGAAAAAGAAGAAGGCGATCAAGCCGGCGGTAAAAAAAGTCCTTCAGGTTCCGGCTGAGGTCGAGAAGAAAGAGCCGATCATCACGCCCCCCCCTCCAGCGGCAACTCCTGCGCCGACTCCTCCGCC
>JALHUR010000242.1 GCA_022867325.1 Candidatus Aminicenantota bacterium
ACTCCTCCGCCGACGCCGGAGCCGAAAGCGAGCGAACCCGTTCCCCCGGTTTCGCCCGAGCCCAAAGAACCCGACAAGCCCTGACCGCCGTCCGCTCCTTTATCCGGTATCCGGCGGTCCGGGCTTACCCCGGCCCTAAAGGACTGTCCTCGGCTCCTGCTAAGGCGTCAGGCCGGCCACGGGAATTCTTATTCAGGTGCTCTTTTTCTTTTTCATCTCCGCCGCCGCACATTTAAGGTTGACTTCATTGCGGTTTTCGATATAACTTCTCAACCAAGGAGGCAGAAGATGACCCTCCAGCAAGTGTTATTCGGCGCCGCGGAATTTTTCGTTTCGGTCCTCATCAGCTTTGTCCTTGTTTTCGCCACCTACAAATTCATCCTTCTTGTCACCCGTCATTTCGACGAGGAAAAGCAGCTCCGGATGAAGAATGTCTCGGTGGGCGTCGTCCTGGGAAGCATTCTCCTCGGCCAGGCCATTGTCGTCAAGCAGGCCATCTATCCGGTCATGGCCGTCATCCAAATCTTTGTGCTCGGCGGGCAAAGAAGCGTTCCCGATTATCTCAAAGTTCTGGGCTTGAGCGTGGGCTACATCCTGATGTCCGGCTCCCTGGCCATCCTCGTCATTTTCTTCTGTTTCTGGCTGTTCGACAGGCTCACGCCCGGCATCGACCAGTACCACGAGATCCGACAAAACAACCTGGCCATCGCCATCTTTATGGGATTGCTGATTGTCGGCGTAAGCCTTCTTGTCAGCTCGGGCGTTTCGGCCTTGACGCGGGCCTTGATCCCGTTTCCAACGGTCGGCTCTCTTCCCCTGGAATGAGGTTTCGCGCGTGATGCGGCGTATCCTATTCTTCGCGGCGTCTACAATCGCCCTGGCCGCTTGTCTTGGGCTGCTGGCTTCGGGCCTGCGGCTGGAGGGCCGTCCGCCCGGCCGGAGAGCCCCCGGATTATTCGGGAAAAAGCAGCAGTCCTACATATCCCAAACCCTGAATTTTTTCGAAAAAAAGGAGTCGGCGGCCGATTTCGAGCTGACCTACGGCTGGCGGGATTTCCGAAGCGGAGACGCCTACGCCACGTTTACCATCTCCAAGGACGGCCTGGCCGGCGCCGAAAAAGAGTTCGGCTATACCCAGGAAGAATTGGACCGGGCTCTCCAGGAGAGGGCCGAGAAGCTCAAGACCGAGATGATCGTCGAGCTTAAGGCTAAAGCGAGGGCCTGGATCGCCCAGGGACCTTACTCCGCCCATCTCTCGGTCGAGGATAAAGATCCCTACGCCTTCAACCTCAAGCTCGCCGCTCCCGCCGAGATTCATGCCCGCGTCAAGGCGGAGTTCAACCGGATTGCGGCCCTTGTCCAGGAGGAACAAAAACGCATTCTCAAAAAGCAGGAAAAAGACCTGGAAGCCGCCCGCCTGGAATTCCTGGAGGGTCGGGGACTGAGAATCATGGGGGAGAAGATCGGCGTTGATTATGGCCGCTGCGTCGACCGCAATCAGCCGCGCCTTAAGCTCACGCTCGAAGCCCTGCGCCGCGTCCGCAAAGACGCATCGCTCCACGATTTCCTGGGCCTCCTGGTGGCCTTTATCCAGGAAATCCGGTACGGCATGCCGGATCTCATGGAGGGCAACAAATACGTGCTCGGGTTCTGGGTCCCTCCACGCGTCCTGGTCAATAACTCCGGCGACTGCGACTCCAAGGGCGTGGTTTTCGGCGCGCTGTGGAAGAGCTTCAAAAAATATCCCCTGCTGATCTTTAAAATTCCGGACCACATGTTCATCGGGGTGGCCATCCCCTCCCTGTCCGAAGAAGGGACGGTCAGGCTGAACGGGCTGATGTACACGCTCTGTGAGGTCACGGGCCCGGAGAAGCTTCCACCGGGACTCATCACTCCGTACAGCCGCTCCTATTTGCAGAGCGGCCGTTTTCTTTATGAGATCATCCAGTGATCTCCTTACGCCTGACGGGCTGTGCCGGGGAACGGCGTTCACGATCTATTAGGACTCTAAAGAGGCTTTGAATTAAGGTCGCGACCCGGGTACAATAGGACGGCCGGGTCAAGACATGTCGAACCCCGACTCCAAAGGAAAAGACGCGCCCCGTCCCCAAGGGGACGTCTCCCGCGCCGGACAATTCCCCGCCGAGATCGGCGAAATCACGGAGGTCCGATCCGACTACCTCAGCGCCAGGCTGATCTTGGCCAACCTGGAACACCGGGCGGCCGGAACGGTCTGGGAGAGGCCTCCCGGCTACACGCCGTCCGAAATAGATTATTTGACCTCCGACGGCGCGTCCGGGACCATCGCCGTCCGCGATTATGACGTCCGCTATCTCGACCGGGTATCGGCGCGGCAAGCCCTCGAGCATCTGAACCTGATCCATCTCGCCCGGCGGGGCCATTCCGCCGCGGCCGGGGAGCTCGCCCGGCGGACTGCGGAGACCCGCCGCCAGATCGGCGCCCGGTTCGCCGGCGTCGAAATCGCCGAGAACGAACATGTCATTCCCTATACGACCGCGACCTCCCATCCGGAAACACAGGTCAGCCACAAGGGATCGATCCTGATCGAGCTTTCGAGGCAGGGGTTCGCCACGGCCGATTTCACGCTCCTGGGCGCCGGCGTCTATTCGCTTCCCCCGGCCGAGCGGGAAGAGCGTCTTTGGGAGGCGATCCGGAACCTCGAGATCCTCTGCGGCCGGAAATTCGACGATCCCCAAAACCCCCTTCTGATCGCCATGCGCTCGGCCATGCCGGCCTACATCCCCGGTTTCATGCCGACCTTTCTCAATGTCGGACTGACGCCCGAGGTTCTGCCGGGCCTGCCCCGCCGCTACGGCGAGGTGGGAGCGGCCCGCATCCGGCTCAACAACCGCAAGACCATCCTGGAAGCCCTGGAGCCCGAGTGCTTCCGGCTCCTGGAGAAGGACGTCCGTCACGACCTGACCGTCGAACAAAACTTGGCTCTCGCCCAGCGGATCGAGAGCCTGATCGAGAACAGTAACCCCAAGCTCCTCTGGAACGCCCGCGAGCAGGCCAAATTTTTCCTGTCCCGGATCTACAGATATTACGAAAACCATCTCGACGCGCTCCGCAATTTCATGACCCGGAGCGTCCACTACCCGGCCGTGATCGTTCAGCGCATGGTCTGCAGCGCCCTCGACGAACGCTGCTACGCGGGCGTCCTCTACAGCCGCCATCCCCGTCTGGGCCGGGGCGTATTTCTTCAGTACGCCCGCGCCGTCTTCGGCGAGGACCTGATGACGGGCCGCCTCCCTCCCGAGGAGAGTCATTTCCAGAACCGGGAGGACGCCCGGCGCGAATTCCCAGCCGTCTACCATTTCTGGCCCCGGCTGGAACGGCTGGAACGGGTCTTCCAGGCGCCGGTCATGGTCGAATTCCCGGGGGTTCATGGAACGTTCACGACACTCCAGGTCAACACGGCGGAGATGGTCGGGGCGGGCATGCTGACGGCCGCGATGGACATGCATCGCGACGGACGACTCTCGGCCGAGCTGGTCCGCGGGCTGGTCAAGCCCTACCACATCCGCCAAATCGAGTCGGACGCCATCGACTCCAAATCCCTTCATTCCCTGAAACCGTTCTGCCGGGGCATCTCCGTCCTGCCCCGGGAGGCGGTCACCGGCCGGGTCTACTTTTCGGCCGAAGCCGTCCGCGAGGCGCGCGAGTCGAAGATCCCGGACAACGTCGTCCTGGTCAAGGATCGCTTCAGCCCGACCGACGTCATCGACATGCAAAACGTGAGCGGCATCTGCAGCCTCAGCCCGGCGGCCATTCACGTCGTGACCTCCGCCCAGAACCTGGGCATCCCGGCCCTGCTCAACCTCGAGGAAGTCGGCGTCCGGCTGGACGCCGATAATCGCATCCTGGTCAACCGGGACAAGCTGGTCATCCGGGAAGGCGATTGGATCTCGATCTCGAGCCGGCTCCGGACCCTCTACATCGGCCGGGCGCAG
This sequence comes from Candidatus Aminicenantota bacterium, assembly GCA_022867325.1. Taxonomy (GTDB): domain Bacteria; phylum Acidobacteriota; class Aminicenantia; order Aminicenantales; family JAFGBC01; genus JAFGBC01. The sequence goes on from JALHUR010000242.1 coordinate 3,975, forward strand.
TTCGCTCCCGCCCGGCTGCTCCGCTACATGGCCGGCGAAGCCGTCGAATTGACGCCGGAGGAAAAGACGAGGTTCGACGACCTGGCCTCCAGCTACCGGGAGTTCCGGTCCATTCTCGAAAACGTCGACGCCTCCCGCTTCGAGAGCCTCCAGGACCTGGGTCACGCGATCCAATACGGCCGGCTCCACGACGACCCCCAAAAAGCGGACTTCGTCAACCGCTGTTACGACGCCAACCGCGCAACTCTGGCGGCGCGCCTGCTCGAGGTGACGCTCGGAAACCATTTCGTCAACCTGGCGGCCTTCCGGCTGCTGACGGTCGACCGCCGGGTCGGGCTCCTCAAGGATGCGCTCGCCCTCTGCCGGGAGAAACGGGTGACGGGCTATCAAGCGGGCGCGTTCGTGATCGGAAGCTTCGTCGAACCGAGCGCCGACGGCCGGTATTGGACGAGCTTCGATCCGCGCGAAATCGCCGGCCTCCTCAACGAGTGGCTGCTCTACCAGAAATACCTGAAAGTCCTGGATGCCGTCGGAGAGCGTAAAATCAACCGGGCCAGGGCCTTGATTCTTGAGCAGGGTCTCGATACGCTCCCGGTTCACAAGGGGTGGCTGGCCGACTTCAAGAACCTGAAGTCGAGCGGCGTCGATTTCGACCTGGTCCGGGCGCAGATTGGCGACGGCTTCGACCCGCAGACGGCCGAGGTCTTGGATTTGATCCGGGACTAGGCCGGCGTGATAATCCCCAGGGGCGGGTTCGTCTTCCAGCGGCCCCGGGTGAAATCGGGGATGCCGACGGGCTTCCCCTTCCGGGCGACCGAGCGGCAGCTCGCCTCGACGATGGCGCTCCAGGCCGCCGCGTCGTAGACGTCCTGGTCGAGCGGCTCGCCCTTTCGCAGGCTCTCGATCAAACGATAGTCCTCGATGTAGTCCATGCCGCCGTGGCCGCGCCCCTCGCCCTTGGCCGCGATTGCCTTCCAGAGCGGGTGCTCGAACTCGGCGGCGAATTTCTCGAAGTCGTCCCAGCTATGGGGCTTGTCGGCTTTGCCCTCGATGTAGATCCGATCCGGCCACTTCATGGCGATCCCCTTCGTTCCCTGGACGAGGGTGATCCGGGTGTAGGGGCGCGGCAGGTTCGTGTCGTGGATGAGGATGATCGTCTTCCCCAGCTTGGTTTTGATCAGGCTGGTGTTGACGTCGCCCAGGACGAATCGTTCCCGCGCCTGCGGGGAATCGGCCCCGAAGGCATCGACCGCGTACTCGTGGAGGCCGCGCGTCGTACTGCTCAAGGACACCAGATAGTCGAAGACGTCGCCGCGGTTGACGTTCAGGCATTGGGCGACCGGACCCAGGCCGTGGGTCGGGTAGAGGTTGCCGTCGAGCTTCCGGGACCAGGCCCTCCGCCACAGCCCCTCCCCCTCCGGGGAGAATTTGACGCCCCGCAGGTCATGGAGATAGCCGGCCTCGGCGTGAAGAATTTCGCCCAGCATCCCCTTCCGGACCAGGTTCAGGGTCATCAGCTCGATCCGGTCGTAACAGCAGTTTTCCATCATCTGGCAGTGCTTGCCCGTCTTCTCGGCCGTTTCGACCAGCGCCCAGCAGTCGTCGAGCGACATGGCCGCCGGAACTTCGGTCGCGGCGTGCTTGCCGTTTTTCATGGCCGCCAGAAGGACCGGGACGTGCCATTCCCAGGGCGTCGCGGTGAAGACGAGGTCGAGGTCTTCGGTCTCGCACATCCGTTTGAAATCCCAGGGCCCCCGCGAATACCCGGCCGGCTTGGGCTGGCCGGCCTCCTCGACCCATTTCTGGGCCCGGGCGACCTTGTCCTCGACAATGTCGCAGACGGCTTTGATCACAACGCCGTCGATAGCGAGCAGGTTCTGGACGTGGGCCGAGCCCATGCCGCCGACCCCGACGAACCCGATCCGGACAGTGCCGATCGGCGCCGCTTTGAATTGGCTCCGCGATTCGCCGCTCGAGGCGGGTTCGCTCCCGGAGGCGGGCTTGATTGCGGCCAAAGCCGTCCCGATCCCGGCCGCTGTCCCGATCTTGAGAAATTCCCTCCGCCCTGGGTTTTTGGGGTCAGCGCTCATGATTCCTCCTTCCGGGATCGCTGAAGCTCCACGGACTTACTGTCAGTGGGATCTAGACTTTGCAGGCCTTGGAGCGCACTCACGACCCGTTTCCGGTTCATGAGTACTGCGAAAACCGCTGCCTGTCCCCGAAGCGGGGAATTCTCTATTCCTCCACGGACTA
>JALHUR010000243.1 GCA_022867325.1 Candidatus Aminicenantota bacterium
AAGGATCAAGGGCGACTCCGTGCCCTACCAGCTCATGAATCTGGGCGGGAGCGCCTGCGTCCTGCTCAATTCCCTCCGCTTCGGGGCCTATCCCTCGGTCGGCGTCAACGCGGTCTGGATGGTTATCGCCCTTCTGGCTCTCATGAAAGTATTTCGCCCGCCCCGGCCATAATTTTGGGGACACATAATTTGGCCATAGAATTATTTTTCCAGGTTCTCCTGCAGGAAACGAAGCATCAATCCATAGAGGTGGAGCGTCGTGTTCTCGCCCTCGGTGATGCCGTGGGATCGGTTGGGGTAGGCCATCATCGAGAAGGTCCGGTTGAAGCGAACGAGCTCGTTGATTAGGGCTTCGCAGTTCTGATAGTGGACGTTGTCGTCGCCCGTGCCGTGGATAAGGAGGAGGTTCCCATTCAGGTTCTTGGCGAAGGTAATCGGGGATCCATCACGGTAGCCGGCCTCGTTGTCCTTAGGAAGCCCCATGTAGCGCTCCTGGTAGATGGAATCGTAATAGCGCTGGTTGGAAACGAAAGCGACCGCGATCCCGGTCCGGTAGAGATCCGGGTAGCGGAGCAGTGCGTTGAGCGTCATCGTGCCGCCCCCGCTCCAGCCCCAGACCCCGATCCGCTCCGGATCGACCCCGGGCCAGTCCTTGATGACGGTCCGGACGGCCGCGGCCTGATCGGCCGAGGCCAGGATCCCGACCTGGCGGTAGATGGACTTGCGCCAGGCCCGTCCGCGCGGCGCCGGCGTCCCGCGGTTATCGAACGAGGCCACGATATAACCCTTCTGGCTGAGCATGAGATGCCAGAGATAACCCAAACCTCCCCAGCGGTCGAGAACGGTCTGGCCGGCCGGCTCGCCGTAGACGTGGATAAGAAGCGGATATTTCTTGGACGGATCGAACCCGGGCGGGAGGATCCGCCAGCCGTCGAGCTCGACGTCATCGCCGATCCCGACCCGGACGAACTCGGCCTTCCCCCGCTCGAGGCCGTCGACCTTGGCGGCCAGGCCGGCGTTGGCCGCAAGCACCCGCGCCGCTTTGTGGCCGGGAAGGAGGACGAGCTCGGTTCGCGGGGGCAGGCCGAAACGCGAATAGGTGTGGAAGGCCCATTCGGCCGAGGGGCTGATGTCGTAGCCGTGGGAGCCGGGCTCGGTCGCCGGACTTATCCGCTCCAGCCGGCCCTTGCCGTCGAGCCGCGTCCTGAATAAGTATCGTTGCGTCGCGTTCTGGGGCGAAGCTGAGAAGTAGACCCATCCGCCTTTCTCATCGATGCCGTCCAGTCCGATGACGTCGTAGTCGCCCGGTGTCAGGAGGAGCGGATCCTTTCCGTCGAGCGGCGCGAGGTAGGCATGTCGCCAGCCGTCCCGCTCGCTCAACCAGACGAAGCCCTTCCCCTTGCCGGCCCAGCGGAAGTCGTCCCCGATATCGACCCAGGCGTCGTCCTGGTCGGTGAAGAACGTCCGGACCTCGCCCGTCTTGATGTCCCCGGTCATGACCCGATTCTCGTTCTGAAGACGGTTGAGATGCTGAAGGACGACGGCCCCGCCGTCCGGCGCCCATTCCATGACCGGGATGTAGGATGATTGCGGGTCGCCGACCGCCTTCATCCAGACGATCTCTCCGCCCGCGGCGCTGACCACACCGATGCGGACCGCGGCGTTGGGTTCTCCCGGCTTGGGATGCCGGAAAGAGATGACGCGCGGATAGAGCTCATCGGTGTTATTGATCATGGAGAAAATCGGGACGCCCGAGGTGTCGAACCGCCAGAAGGCGATGAAGCGCCCGTCCGGCGACCAGCGGAATCCGTCCCGGAGGTTGAATTCCTCCTCGTAGACCCAGTCCGAAGTGCCGTTGATGATGGTGTCGGAGCCGTCTCGGGTTATCTGAACGATCGCGCCGTCGGCCAAGGTCTCGACAAAAATATTGTTGGCCCGGGCATAGGCGGCCTTGCGGCCGTCCGGAGAGAGCTTGGCGAACATGAGGGACGAGGGCTCGAAATCCTTGCCCAACTTGCGGAGCCCCGCGGTCGCGACGTCCAAGATCCAATAATCGCCTCGGGTGTTCCGCCGCCAGACCCGCTTGGAGTTCGTGAAGACGAGGAGAAGGCGGCCGTCCTCGGACCAGGCGTAGTCCTCGATCGAAAGCGGCTTATCGGCCCCGGGAGGGACGAGCCGCTCGGCCGGGACCAAGATGCTCCGCCGTCCGTCCGTCGCCCGATAGAGCACAATGTCGTCCCCGTCCTTGACCGACTTCGACGGCTCGAGCGTCGCGTAGGAGCGGCCGTCCTTCATCCAGCGGGCCGGCCCGAACCGCTCGGGCGCGAACTCGCGGCTCTTGAAGATCCTTTCGATGGTGAGCTTGGACGCATCCGGGGCAGCTGTGGGAGCCTGTTGAACTTGCGCTCGAGCCCCCAAGCAACCGAGCGCAACAACAAGAAAACTTCCAACGATACCCAAACGGCCATATTCTGTTCTTTTCATCGGTAACTCCCAGAATGAAATAGTGACCTTCATTGTGTCCGGAGGGATAATATAAGCGTTTTTCCCGGACTTGGAAAGACGGCGCGACGATGTCCTCCAAATTCCCCGTCAAGAACGCCTTCCAGGCCAAGGCCGGCGGGGCATGTCCGGGATATTCCAGAGGGGTTTGACTATCGGCGATTCGCTTGTTATCATTTGGCCAATCGAGGGAATAAGGAAACGCTTGACCGCCCCCTGCCCGAAGTGCCGTTTTGAGAATCCCGCCGCCACAAATTTCTGCGGAAAGTGCGGAACTCCGCTTCCCTCCTCTCCGGAATTCTCGGCTTCCACGACGGAACCGCTCGGCCTGCCCCACCCGGACCTCAGCCGTGGGACGGTTTTCGCCGGCCGGTATGAGATCATTGAAGAGCTGGGCCGGGGCGGCATGGGCGCCGTCTATCGGGCCGAAGACAAGAAAATCAACGAGGAAGTCGCGCTCAAGCTCATCAATCCGCAGATCTCCTCGGATCGAAAGATCATCGAACGATTCAGGCAGGAACTCAAAATCGCCCGCAAGATCTCGCACCGCAACGTCTGCCGCATGCATGACCTGGGAGAGTCCGGCGGCGCCCACTTCATCACCATGGAATATGTCTCGGGCGAGGATTTAAAAAGCCTGATCAAGAGGATCGGACGGCTGCCGCCGGCCAAAGCGCTTTCCATCGCCGGGCAAATAGCGGGGGGCTTGGCCGAGGCCCACCGGCTGGGCATCGTCCACCGCGACCTCAAACCCGGCAACATCATGATCGACCGCGAGGGGAATGCCAAGATCATGGACTTCGGCATCGCCCGCTCGCTCAAAACGAAGTCCATCACCGGGACGGGCTTCATCATCGGCACGCCCGACTACATGTCTCCCGAGCAGGCGGAAGCGAAAGACGTGGACAGGCGGTCGGACATCTATTCGCTGGGAGTCATCCTATACGAGATGGTCGCCGGCCGCGTTCCTTTTGAAGGAGAGACGCCGCTCAGCGTCGCCATGAAGCACAAGGGCGAGAAACCCAAGGACCCGAGAGAATGGAATCCGCAGCTCCCCGCGGCGCTCAGCCGGCTGATCCTCAAATGCCTGGAAAAGGAAAAGGAGAAAAGGTATCAAACAGCCGATGAGCTGTGCGCGGAGATCGAGGCCATCGAGAAGGAATTTCCCTCGACCGAAAGAGAAAAGCCCAAGAGAAAATCCTCGACCTCCAAAGAGATCACGGTAACATTCGGGCTGAAAAAGCTGCTGATCCCCGTTTTGGCGATCGCCGCAGCCGTCGTCCTCGGGCTCGTGCTCTGGCGCGTTGTTTTCAAAGCGAAATCCGTGGAGAGGTCTGTCGCGGTCATCACTTTTCAAAATCAAACGGGAGACCAGGCCTTCGATTATCTCCGGGCCGCCATCCCCAACCTTTTGATCACCAGCCTGGAGCAATCGAAATATCTCCACGTCACGACATTCGAGCGACTGGGTGACCTCCTCAGGCAAATGGGCAAGGAACAAGCCGGCGTTATCGACAGCGAGCTCGGCTTTGAGCTGTGCAAGAAGGATAATGTCGATGCCCTCGTGCTGGGAAGCTATGTCAAGGCGGGCGAGACGTTTGCCACGGACGTTAATGTGTTTGACGTCAAAACCAGGAAATTGCTGAAAAGCGCCACCGCCAAAGGGGAGGGGGCGCAGAGCATCCTGGATAATCAGATCGGGCAACTGAGCCGGGAGATATCCCGCGGTGTCGGATTGCCCAGAAGAGCGATTGACAAGACAAAGGTCGACATGGCTCCGTCCCAGACCTCTTCACTGGACGCCTACACGTATTTCTTGGCCGGGCAAGAAAAATTCGAAAAATTCTACTTCGAGGAGGCCCGTAAAAACCTGGAAAAAGCCGTTGAGATCGACCCTCAATTTGCCGCCGCTTATCGATACCTCGCTCGGACATTTCGTCAAGTGGGCAATACTCAGTTGGAAACCGAGGCCCTGGAAAAAGCCAAGGCTTTATCCGGAAGGGCGGCAGAGAAAGACCGTTTATACATCGAAGCCGACTATGCCAGGAGAGTGGAAAAAAACAGGGAAAAAGCATTCGGCCTGCTCCAAGAAATCGTTTCCAAATATCCGAAAGAAAAGGACGCTCATTATCTTCTATTTGCGTATTATCGACAGAAAAAGATGTATCCGGAAGCGCTAGCAGAAGCGAACAAAGCTTTAGCGCTGGATCCCAAGTGGGGACTCATTCTGAATGACCTGGGCTATATGTACCTGGGCCTGGAAGATTTCAATAAAGCGGAAGAATACCTGAAAAAGGCCGTTTCCGTGGCTCCGGAAGACGCCAATCCTTTAGATTCCTTGGGAGAGCTCTGTTTCCGCGCCGGCCGGCTCGATGAGTCGATCGCTCACTACAAGGAAGCGTTACGGATCAAACCGGATTTTGGGTCGGAAGATATCATCGCCTATATCTATGCCGTCAAGGGGGATTACGCCGAAGCCATGAGTTGGCTGGACCAATTTATTCTCGCGACTCCGTCTAAAAGTTGGCAGAGCCTCGGCTATTGGTGGAAGGCGGTATTCAACCATGTTCTAGGCAGACGGGTGCGGGCCCGCGGGGAAATGGAGCGGGTCAAGGGGGCCTGGAAATCGATCGGAGACAAGAACGGAACCGTTCTGGCCGAGTTGAGCCAGGCCTGTTTTTATTATGAACAAGGAGAATATGACGCGGCCGTCAGGGCGTTTTCCGAATACCAGAAGGATGCCAAAGAGGCCTTTCCCCAACCCCAAAGGGTAAACACGGTCGAAAACGATCTTTGGCTGGGACTCGTGGAATGGAAGCGGGGGCGAATCGAAACGGCCCGACAGCAGATCGAGAGGATCCGCATACTCTTTTCCGAATTGCCCGAGGATATGAACGAAGTCGCCGTTCAATTGAAGAAGAACTACGGCATTCTTCAGGCTGAAATCCTGCTTTCAGAAGGGAGAGCGGGTGAGGCTATATCCTTTTTAGAAAAGGATTTCTCCTTGCATGTTCCCATCTTATTCGCAGCGCAATATCAATATCCCCGGACGCTCACATGGCATAACTTCCCCTTAGACCAGGACGTCCTGGCGCGGGCGTGCCACAAAATGGGGAATTTGGACAGAGCGATCGTAGAATACAAGAAGTTACTCTCCTTCGACCCGGCGAGCCAAGACCGCCGCATGCACAATCCCGTCTATCATTATCGTCTGGCAAAATTGTATGAGCAAAAAGGTTTGAGGCCGGAGGCGAAAAAAGAATACGCGATATTTCTCGGCTATTGGAAAGACGCCGACGCCGGAATTCCCGAGCTTGAGGATGCCGCCAAACGGCTTGCCCGGCTTTAATCCCCTTCGCGGGATTCCATGAGCGTTAGTCCGTGGAGGAATAGCGAATTACTCATGAACTGGAAACGGTTCGTGGGTGCGCTCCAACGCCTGCAAAGGGTAGATCCCACGGACTTAAGTCCGTGGAGCTTCAGGGAAAGCTTAAAGGCTCTGTCCTCAGTCCAGCCGGCGGATCTTGATGGTCTTGAACCAGACCGCGTCGGTGTGGTCCTGCAGGACAATGTGACCCGATCTCTTTTCAGCAAAACCCGGAATATCCTTATATTTACTTCGCGCCAGGAGCTCATTCATCCTCGCCGTTCCCAGGTCGTAGGCGAGGACGCGGACGCCGTTCAGCCAGTGCTCGCCATGCCCCCCGCGGAACACGATCTTGGCAAGGTTATAGGTGCCCACGGGCTTGAGCGTCGTCCCTACAGGCGCGATGATGTCGTAGAGGGCGGCCGCGGTCCTGTTCGGCCCGTTCTTGGCGTCCGGATGGAGGTCGTCGTCCAGGATCTGGTACTCGAAGCCCAGCGCCGCATAACGGGGCGGCTTGGCCGTGGACATCTCCTCCGAGACGTTGTATTTGACGCCGCTGTTCCCGCCCGGGTTGATCTTCCATTCGAAGACGAGCTCGAAGTCCCGGAACGTTTCCACGGTCATGAGGTCGCCGCCCTCGAGTGGCTGTCCGTCGGCCTGGAGGAGGACGTCGCCGCTGGAGACTTTCTTGATCGCGCCGTCCTCGATGACCCAGTGCTTTTCGGGGACGCCGGCCCGGCCCAAACCGCGCCAGCCGTCGAAGGTCGCTCCGTCGAAGAGGAGAATCCACCCCGGCGCTTTTTTCTCGCGCGTCAGCTTATTTAAGGGCTCTTGCTGCGCAGATGGAGCCCTTCCGGTCCGGTTCACCGTTAAAGCCGCGCGCCCGGTCAAAGCCGACAGGACTCCGAACGTGAGAACTAACCCGAGGAACCTTCTCATGGCGCATCTCCTCGCCGATATAATTCAAGCCAATTATCGTCTCAAACCGAAGGGCTGGAGTCAAGGACCCCGCGGCAAGCCGCGGGATCATTGATTCCGATAACCGTCGCCGAGATAATCTTTCCTGACAAAAGGGGGCCCAAGGATGGTCAGAGACTATGTCCCCCCGGTGGACACTCTCCCAGAGCCGCGGCGCGGGGCCGACGATCCTACTCGATCTTGTAGAAGACCGCCCAGAGCTCGTACTTGTATTCCGGTTCGGTCCGAAGCATCGAATAGACGACGGTCAGGGTGGACGAGCTTTGGTCCCAGGCCATGCCGAAGGAATCGAGGTTGATCGTGTAGTCCGCTTCCGCGACCGGTTGAGGGCTCCCGATAGGGCTCCCCTTCGCTCCGAGAACCTGCACATAGCCGTTGAGATAGCCGCTGAGCCACGCCGCAGCGTAGCGGCCCGTACCCGTGAGCGGCACGATCCGGTAGTGGGAGCTCAGCTTCACGCCGGACGGGAAGCTCTTGGGCGCAGCCGTGGGCTTGCCCTGGGCGGTCAGTTGCCGGACGTATCCGGATGACCTGGAATCCGAAATGCTGTGGCCGAACACGGCCAGCCCCGTGTTGCCATCGAAGGCGCACTGTGTCAGGAATTTGCTCGACCACCTCGCGCTTTCATATAGCATCATCCTGCCGGCCGCAGAAAGGTCGGCCGGCACATAGAAAGCGGCCGCCCGTCCTTTGCCCGACTTGTATTCTCGGCCGGCTGCAAGATATCCGCCGGGCACAGGCGCGACCTGATCGATCCAGAAGTGGGCCGCGGCGTCGGGGGACAGGATGGCCAGCGGCTCGGCCGTCGCCCGCCCGGTCTCATTCAGCGGAACCACCGCGGCCGCGGCTCCTTCGTAGCCCATCACCGCCCCTCTCGTCGTTCCCGG
>JALHUR010000244.1 GCA_022867325.1 Candidatus Aminicenantota bacterium
GCCCCGCGGCTTGCCGCGTGGGAACCTTTGGCTGGGATTCCAAAGGGGCGCAGCAACCCTTTGGTCAAGGGCGGGGTCCATGCCCCGCCCGAGAATGCGAGCGTGCGAGGCGGCCGAAGGTCGTTGAGCCGCGAGTTGACTTCGAGATAATACAATGCCCTTGTCTGAGAGGGGCCTGGTCCATAATGGGTGTGGACTCGGCTGAGTCAGGCGGCATCATGGCTCTAAGCATTTTTATTTCAATTTATAATGGAGGGTTTTCATGACGAAGTTTTTTTCCTGTGTCTTTCTGTTTGTGTTCTTGATCACAGGCCTGAGCGGGCTTTACGCCCAGGACCGAGGATCGGTGTCGGGTGTCGTCCAGACGGCCGATAACGAAGCCGTGGAGAATGCCACCGTTAAAATCTAGGGCGCCTTGCTCCCGGGCGGGCGGGAGTTCACCACGGGCCGCGACGGGCGTTTCCGCTTCCCCGGCCTTCTCCCCGGCAAATACGTCATCGAGGCCACCCGCGCCGAGATGGCGGCTCTTAACGAGAAGGAGAATATTCTCGTCAGCCTGGGCAAGGAAATCCAGGTTGTCGTCGTCATGCTTCCCGTAGGCAGGGAGGCCAGGGAAATCACCGTCCGCGCCCCCTCGCCCGCCATCGACCTCAAATCGACCGAGGTCAGCGCCAACTGGCAGAAAGAGCTCGTCGAGAAACTGCCCCTGGGGAGGTCCTACGCGGCTCTCTTTCAACTCGCTCCGGGCGTAGCGGACAACCGAGATTTCGCCCCCAACGCCGGCGGCAACAAGCAGGACAACGTCTATCTCTATGACGGCTCGAACATCACCAACCCCTTCTTCGGCACCCTGGGATCGAATTTCTCCGAGCTGGACATCGCCGAGGTCAGCATCAAGCGGGGGGCCATCAGCGCCGAGTTCGGCCGGGCCGCGGGCATGGTGACGAACGCCGTCACCCGGTCGGGAACGAACGCCTTCTCCGGTACCCTGCGCCTCGTGGCCGAGCCCGCCTCCTTCACCGGGAAGAGCCGCGATCCCAACATCGTCACCAAGTACAACCGCTACAACCCCGCCTTCTCCCTGGGCGGGCCGATCGTCAAGGACAAGCTCTGGTTCTACACCTCGGCCAACATACCGCGTTCGACGACAACGGGCCGAATCAACAACCTCGGCTCGGTGCCGGACGCCGAGTCGTCGGCCAATGAGCTGTTCTTCAAGCTGAGCGCCAATCCCCACCCGAACCACTTGATCGTGGCCAGCGTCCGGAATAACGATTACAAGGACGACAACGCGGGGGTGGGCGTCAACGACCATCCCGACGTGTCCATCACCGGCGAGGGTTTGGACCGGATTTACTATCTGTCCTGGACCTGGACCCTCTCAAATTCCACCTTCCTCGAGGTCAAGTACGACCACGTCGACCAGAAATACAAAAGCGTCCCCAACAAGTCCCTGGGCTATCAGCCGACCTTCGACCCGACCCACCCCGAACGGATGGGCTATTTCCAGACAAGTTCCAACTACATCGTCGGGGGCGCCAAAGCATCCGGCCAGTATGTCGGAGCCGCCTCCGAGTTCAACACCCAGAATTTTTTCCGCGACGAGCTCAAGCTCGTCCTCAGCCAGTACCTGGACTTTACCGGCCATTCCCACCTGATCAAGGCGGGGTTCGCTTTCGACGACGGCGGGGAATACCTGGAGCGGAAGGCCAACGGCTGGGGAAGCATCATCTACTATTCGGCCCTGTCCTCCTCGATCGACCCGCTCAAGCGGCCCGGCTTCCGCGCCCGCTACTATCCTCAGCAGGCCCCCCAGGATTCGCGCGGCCGGACGTATTCAATCTTCCTCCAGGATACGGTCAGCATCGGAGAACGGCTGACTCTCAACCTGGGTGTCTTGGCCAACCGCGACGAGTTCAGCGTTAAGACGTCCGGGGAAAAAAAGACGTTTCTCAAGTTCGATTTCGGCAAAGAGATCCAGCCCCGCCTCGGCTTCACCTACATCATCGACACCAAAGCCGGCGACAAGCTCTTTGCCAACTGGGGCCGTTACAACAATATGGATAACCGCAGCCTGGCGCGTGCTGCGGCCCCGATCCGCGTCTACCGCTCGGACGCCTACTTCCTGGCGAGCGACGGGGCTCTTCTTTCGGACCTCCCCCAGGCCTCGGAAACGGGCAAGGTCATCCTGCCCGGACTGAAACCGACCACCAGCGATGAGTTCGTCCTGGGCTACAGCCGGCCCTTCGGTAAGGTCTGGAGCGCCAACGTCTGGGGCCAATACCGGACGGTCAAGCACGTCATCGAGGACTATCCGACGGTCAACCGCCTGACGTCCCCCTCGAGTTTCGTCTACGGGAACTTGGACGGCGACCTCAAGGACGTCAACGGCAAGGTCGTCGCCACCGGCGTCAAAGCAAAGCGGGAATACACGGCCGTCAACCTCGAGGTCAAGAAACAGTGGTCGGACGGCTGGTCCCTGACCGCCATGTACACCTGGAGCAAGCTCTACGGCAACTGGGACCTCGACTACGCTCCTGGGACCTCCCTGTTCTACGCTTCGTCCTATATCGAGGACGCGCCCGGCCTTTACATCGAGGATCCGCTCCGCACGGGCTACATGGCGGGCGACCGGCCGCACGTGTTCAAGCTCTTCGGGTCTTGGGAGTTCTTCCGCAACTTGTCGGTGGGCGGGTTCCTGCGCGTTCAGAGCGGCCGGCCCTGGGAAGCCCGGCTGCGGGATTATTACGGGAATTACTACCGCTATCTTGAATCGGCCGGCGCCAACCGTCTCAAGACCTGGACGAACCTCGACCTCCAGCTGTCTTACTCCATCCCGCTCGGAGGGCGTTTCAACGGCATTCTCGAGGCGAGAGTGATGAACGTCTTCGACCAGCAAACCGTCCTGAACCTCGATATGCGGGCCGACCAGCCGACGTTCCGGAACGCCGTGTCCTACGCTTCGCCGCGAAAATTCGCCCTGACGTTTTATGTAAACTTCTGAGCCGGTCGACCGGCTTTGAACGAAAGGTGATTTGAGAAGGAGTGGATAGCGGCCGGCGGACCCGGCTTGTCACGCGGCTTATTGAGTGGACTCCCGAGAATGAGGAGGGAGCCCGACGGGCTCCCTCCTCTTCATAAAACGGGCCGCGAAGATGTACGATTATTGGGACCTGGACTATCCCGTGGATTTCCATCGTCCGCGATGCGGTTCGGGAGGGGATTGAAATTTAGTCGAAAGCCTTCGAGACGCTCGGCCATGAGTTTGGGGAAGGAGGGAGAATGGATGCGGCGTCTTGACTTGGCCTCCCCGGGCATTATATAGATTAGGTTCGTCCAAGGAGGAATACGATGGCCAAGTCGAAGGTCAAAAGCCCCAAGAAAACCGCGCCCCGGAGAACGACCCGTCGAAAGCCCGCGCCGCCCCGTGCCGACATCGGCATCCTGGGCGGGACCGGCCTTTACGAGATCGAGGGCATCCGGGACGTCCGGGAGGTCAGGCTTTCGACCCCATTCGGGAAGCCCTCCGACGCCTACGTCATCGGGACTCTCGAAGGAAAACGGGTCGCCTTCCTGAGCCGCCACGGCAGGGGCCATCGCTTTCTTCCGGCCGAGGTCAACTACCGGGCCAACATCTTCGGGTTCAAGCTCCTCGGGGTCGAGCGGATCATCTCGGTCAACTCGGTCGGCTCCCTCAAGGAGGATGTTGAACCCCGGGATTTCGTTTTCGCCGACCAGTTCTTCGACCGGACGCGCCGCCCCAACACCTTCTTCGGAAACGGGATCGTGGCCCATATCTCCTTCGCCGAACCCGTCTGCCCCGACCTCTCCCGGACCCTCTACGAGGCCGCCCGCGGCCTCGGCCTGAGGGCCCACCCGGGCGGGGCCTACGTTTGCATCGAGGGCCCGGCCTTCTCGACCAAGGCCGAATCCAAGGCCTACCGCCTCTGGGGCGGGACGGTCATCGGGATGACGGGCGCGACCGAGGCCCGCCTGGCCCGCGAGGCCGAGATCTGCTACACGACCATGAACCTGGTCACCGACTACGACGTCTGGCATGAGGAAGAGGAATCGGTCACCGTTGAGATGATCCTCGACAACCTCAAGCTCAACATCGGGAACGCCAAGGCCCTCATCAAGAAGGCGCTGGCCGCCCTGCCCGAAGCGCGGGGAGCCGCCTGCGCCTGCGCAAGCGCGCTCAAGAACACGATCGTGACCCGGCCCGACTTGATACCCGGGACGGTCAAGGCCGCCCTCAAGCCCCTCATCGGAAAATATCTTGCGCGCTGACCCGGAAACGCCATGAGCCTCGTCA
>JALHUR010000024.1 GCA_022867325.1 Candidatus Aminicenantota bacterium
GCCATCCGCGCTCAAGGCCCCAACGATGCCTGAGGCGTCTGTGAGAACCCGGCGTGTGACAAGTCCCCCCGCGGCACCGGGACCGACCAGCGCCGCCAGCCTCACCCGCGCCTGCGCCACAATCTCGGCCTGGTCGGCGAAGTCGCGGAGAATACGCTGGTAGGCCGCCTGAGCCTCCTTTTGACCCAGCTTTTCATAGCAGATTCCCATGCGCAAAAGCGCTTGGGCGGCGATCGTCCGGACATTCACGAACTCTTTGAGCAATTTCTCATAAACGGCGATCGCCTCTTTCAGCTCGCCTTTGACTTCTTCGAGTTGAACTCCCCGGTGGTAAAGGACTTCGGCTTCTTTGGCGCGCTGAGCGAAGGCCGTGATGGACAAGGCGGCCAAGGTGATGACTGTCAAAAGGATGAAAAAGCGTTTCATGGGATGACCTCCTTCGTTGAATTTTTGCTCATCTCGCTGACTCTCGGTCACCATAACGATAGCGCGCCGGACATGAAAAGATGTCAACAATATGTAAAAAAACGTAAAACCGCTTCCCTTCCGGAAGAAGCCGTCAGCCGATAAATTTGTAACCGAGGCCGTGGGCGGTGACGATGAACCGGGGATGCTCGGGATCCGTCTCGAGTTTCTGGCGGAGGCTGACGATATGGGCGTCCACCGTGCGGGTCGTTGGATACCGGTCGTAGCCCCAAATCTCGTTCAGGAAGCGGTTCCGGGAAATGACCTTATCCCGATTCCTGACGAACAGCCTCATCATCTCGAACTCCCGCTGGGTCAGGTCGACGGGGACGCCGTCCTTGCTCGCCCGGTAATTTTTGAAATCGACCTCGACCGTCCCGAAACGGCAGTTTTCCAGTTGAACGTCTTTGCCGGATCCTCTCCGCAGGAGCGCCCTGACGCGGGCCAGGAATTCCGAGAGGCCAAAGGGCTTGGTGAGATAGTCGTCGGCGCCGATTTCGAGGCCAAGGACCTTGTCGGCCTCTTCCCTGCGGGCGGTCAGCATGAGGATGGGGACGTCATGGCCTTTGCGTCTCAGCTCGCGGCAGACCTCGAAGCCGTCTTTCTTCGGAAGCATGATGTCGAGAACAATGAGATCCGGTTTCTCCCGCTCCGCCGAGGACAACCCCGCCTCGCCGTCATAGGCCGCGCTGACTTTGTGGCCCTGAGCTTCGAGGTTGAAGACAAGCCCCGTGACCATGTCCTTTTGGTCTTCAACGATCAGGATCTTGGCCATTCTCACCCTCGGCTAAGTTGTTGAACCGTTCCTCTTTGCCCCGCAACGGGAGGGTGATGATGAACCGGCTGCCCCGGCCGAGATCACTCTCCACGCTGATGTGACCGCCGTGGCCTTCGACCGTGCTTTTCACGATCGTCAGGCCCAGACCGCAGCCCTGAACCTCCCGGGCGGGCCCGCTCCCCCCGCGATAGAACTTCTCGAAGATGTGCTTCAGGTCGGACGGCGGAATTCCGGGGCCCCTGTCTTCCACGGTGATCAAGACCTGGTCTCCCTGGAGGGCCATCTTCACGCCGATATACTTCTGCTCTCCGGAATACTTCTCGGCATTGTTCAAGAGATTCAACAGGGTCTGCGCCATCGCGTCCTTATCCATGGTTATGAAGATCGGACCCGGGGGAAGAGAAATGTCGAACTCAAAGCCCTGGTCCCTGAGATAGAATCGATAC
>JALHUR010000025.1 GCA_022867325.1 Candidatus Aminicenantota bacterium
AATCCCGGCGATCATCGCGTAAAGGCCCGGCATCAGCCAGACGCGTTTCAAGGCGTCCCGCAGGCCCGCCTTCCCGCGCGCGGCCAGATAGACCCCGAGGCTGTGCAGGACGATCTGCTTCGTGATCGCGTAGACCACGCCGCGTTCGAGGGAGGCCGGCCCGTAAGCGAGCAGCAGGACGGGAAAGCCGAAGTTGACGCAGTTGGAAAACAGGATCGAGATGTGAAAGGAGCCGGCCTCGGCCGGCGTCAGCCTCAGCCGGCGCGCGGCCAGGATCGAAAGGCCCCACAGCAGGGGGATGGTCAGCAGGGTAAAAAGGACGATTTGCCCGAATTCGGCGGCCGACAGGGTCGTCCGGGCCATCGCGGTGAAGGTCAGGCAGGGAACGAGGACATACAGGCCCAGCCGGGCGAGCATCTTGAGGTCGAAGGCGAGCGCGCGGACCGCCAGATAGCCGACGGCCACGGTGACCATGATCGGAACGATCACCCGGACGAAGATCGCGATCAGCATCTCCACGGCGTTCGAGTCCTTGTTTTCGGCTGGTCCGAGTCCGAGATTTTACTATTGTGCCCGGCTGTCCGTCAAACCGGACCTGGGCCGGCCCTCCCTGCTCGCTGCGACCCCGCGGCCGCTTGACAAGTCGTGGAGGCTTGCCTGAGGCTGTTTCGGGAAAAGGGAATCAGGATAGAGGACAAGCCCGACTCCCCCCGCGGCCCACGATGACCCCGACCTTGGACGGCGCGGAAAGCGGGGACAATCGATACGGTCGGACGGTGAAACCGATCTCCCGGTTTAAGACACAATTGACATAAAGCCGGTTTTTTTATTAAATAAAACAGCAATCGTTAACGCAAACAAGGAGAGCCCCATTTCCACCATCAAAGAAATCTCCAAGAGGGCCGGGGTTTCGATCGGGACCGTGGACCGGGTCCTTCATCAAAGGGGACGCGTTTCCAAGGAGACGGAGGAAAGGGTCCGCCGGATCATCGAAGAGATCGACTACCGGCCGAACGTCTTCGCCAAGCACCTCCGCCTTTCCAAGATTTTCAACTTCGGCATCCTGATGCCGAAGCCTTCTCAGGACAGCCACTACTGGACGCTGCCCATCCAGGGCATCGCCCGCGCCCAGCACGAGCTGGCCACTCAAAAAGTCCGCGCCCGCTATTTTTTCTACGACAAGTTTTCGCCCGGCAGCTTCGGCAAGATCAGCGCGGAACTCCTTCAGACGCCCCTGGACGGAATCCTGATGGCGCCCGTCCTGTCCAAATCGTTCGAGAGCTTCATCAAGGACATTCCCGACGGCCTTCCCTATGTCTTTTTCGATTCTTATATCTCCAACGCCCGGCCGCTCGCCTATATCGGACAGGACTCCTTCCAGAGCGGCGTCCTGTCCGCCCGTTTGATGCAGATGCTGCTCCCCGACAAGGGGGGGATCGCGGTCTTCCGCGTCCTGCCCGAAGACTACCATATCGACGAGCGGCTCAACGGGTTCGTGTCCTACTGCCGCCGCCAGATCGGCATGGACGCCCATGTCTTCGAAATCGACGGCGACCGGAGCGTCGAGACCCGGCGCCGGACCTTCGAAAAAGCCTTCGGCGAAATTCCCGACCTGCGGGGCGTCTTCGTCACCAACGCCACGACCCATCAAGTCGCCTCCCACGTCAAATCCCTGGGCCTGCAGGGCAAGGTCCACATCATCGGCTACGACCTGATCGAGGAGAACGCGCGTTTCCTTCGGGAAGGCGTGATCGATTTCCTCATCAGCCAACAGTCGGAGCGGCAGGGCTATGAAGGCATCTATGCCCTGTACCGGCACGTCGTGCTCAAAATGCCGGTCGAGAGCAAAATCATGATGCAGCTCGACATCGTGACCCTGGAAAACGTGGACTACTACAAATCATGAGCCGGCCCAAGCTTCGCTTCCTCATCCTTGTCTTGATCGCCTGGTCGGGCCTTGGTCCCGCTCGGCCTGACCAAAAGGCTCCCCTTCCCGAGCGCTTCCGGGGATGGCTCGAGGAAGAAGTCGTCTACATCATCACTCCCCAGGAGCGGGATGTCTTCCGGAAGCTCCAGACCGACCGCGAACGGGACATCTTCATCGAAGCCTTTTGGAAACACCGGGACCCGACCCCGAACACGCCGGAGAACGAATTCAAGACCGAACACTACCGCCGGATCGGCTATGCCGACCGTCGCTTCGGCCGCAGCGCGCCCCTGTCCGGCTGGAAGACGGACCGGGGCCGCATCTATATCATCATGGGCGAGCCCAACGACATCCAGCGCTACGACGCCAAGGCGGAGATCGTTCCCTGCGAAGTCTGGTTCTACCAGGACAAAGTCGAGATGGGACTGCCTCCGGGTTTCAACCTGGTCTTTTTCCAGGAACACGGGCAGGGCGATTTCCATCTTTACAGCCCTGCCCGGGACGGACCCCAGGCCTTGCTCATGGATTTTCACGGCACGGTGAACGACTACCAGCAGGCTTACCAAACCCTCGGCGATTTGGAGCCGAACCTGGCCGGCGTCTCGCTCTCTCTCATTCCAGGGGAGGCGGGCTCCTTTACGGACCGTCCTTCCCTCGCCTCCGATATTGTTATCCAGAAAGTCGAAACCGCGCCCCAAACTCTGGTCAAGGACGACTACGCCCGAAAATTTCTCGAATATAAGGATATCGTGGATGTGGAATACAGCGCTAACTACATGGACAGCGACGCCCTGGTGGCGGTGGCCGAGGACGGGGCCGGCGTTTATTTCGTCCACTACGCCGTGGAGCCCAAGCGACTCTCGGTCGGCGGAGCCGGCGATGCCTACGCGACAATCCTCCGGGTCAACGGCATCGTGACCAATCCCGCGGGAACCCCCATCCACCAATTCGAAAAAACCTTTTCGATTAAAATCGATGAAAGCCGGCTGGAGGAGTTGAGCCGTCAGCCCTTCGACCTTCACGACCTGTTTCCCCTTATACCCGGGACGTACAAGATGTCCATCCTGGTCAAGAACGAGGTGTCGAAGGAGTTCACGTCCTTCGAGCAGGCCATGCTCATCCCCGGAGACGCTCCGGGACCCCGGCTTACCAAACCCCTCCTCGGATACAAGTGGTTGCGGTCCTCCCCGGACCCTCTTAAGCTCAGGCCGTTTCAGTTCGGCCCTTACCGGATCTATGCCCAGCCGGGCCGGACCTTCGCGCGGACGGAAACGCTTGTCGCGGCTTTCCAAGTTTCCGGCCTGACCGAACCGGAGCGCAAAGCCGGCCTTCTTCGCTATCTGATCCTCAAGGACGGGGCCGTCGTCGCCGAAAGGTCGAAAAGGCTCGACGAATACGCCGACCTCCCCGATGTCCTTGAGGAATTCGCCTTGAAGGAGCTCGTCCCCGCCCACTACGGCCTCAAGATCGGCCTTCTCATCGACGGCCGGGAAGTCCTGTCCGTCCAGGATGAATTCGACCTGTCCCATCAAGAGGCCGTTCCCAGGCCTTGGATCCAATCCAAGCTCATGCCCGGGGCCGGGGAGGAGGCCTATGAACAGATCCTGGGCGCCGAGCTGTTCAACGCGGGCCGGATCGCCGAAGCCAAGATCAGGCTGGAAAAGGCCTACCGGAAAAACCCCGAATCCCCGGAATCCGCCCTCTTCCTGTCCAGGGCCATGGCGGCCATGGGAGAGGTCGAGAATACGATTTCCATCTTGGAGCCTTTCCTGGATCCGGCCCGGCCGCCCAACTACGATATCTTCGTCCTGGCCGGCCGGGCTCGCCGGAGCAAGGCCGACTGGGCCGGAGCCCTCGGAATCACCAACAGGACGATTTCCCATTTCGGCGCCAATACGGTTCTACTCAATGCCGTCGGCGACTGCGAGTTGGGTCTGGGCAAGATCAAACAAGCCTTGGCCGCCTGGGAGAAATCCCTCGAGTTCAACCCGGACCAGCCCGAGATCCGCAGGAAGATCGCCGATTTGAAGGCCGGCCGGTGACCGGATCGCGCGCCTCCCTGATGGAGGCGGCGCTCCCAAAGTGGGGCAACCATGAAGAATCTCAAGATGGTTGGCGGGAGGATCGGCTGGGCCGTCATTCTCCTGTTTTGTTCGGCGGGGATCCTGCCCGGCCAGGAAAACCTGGGCCGCGGCCGAGTCACCGGCACTGTCGTCGATGAAGCGGGCATTCCGGTTTCGGACGCCCAAGTTCT
>JALHUR010000245.1 GCA_022867325.1 Candidatus Aminicenantota bacterium
ATCGTCCTGGGCAGGGTCCTATTCGGAAGCCTGGCGCTGGCCTTCGTTCGTTTCCTGACGGGCCGGGGATTCCGCGTCCGGTCGGCCCGCGACGGCCTCCTGTTCCTCCTCCTCGGCTTCATCCTGGCCCTGCACTGGGTCCTCTTTTTCCGGTCCATCCAGGTCTCGTCGGTGGCCGTCGGGCTTCTGTCCTACGCGAGTTTCCCGGTTTTCACCGTCTTTCTCGAGCCGGCTTTTTTCAGGGAACGATTGGATCGCGCCAACGTCCTGATGGCGGGGCTGTGCTTTGTCGGGATCCTGCTGATCGTTCCCCGCTTCGATCTCTCCGACGCGACCGTCCGCGGCCTGGGCTACGGGCTGGGAGCCGGGTTGACCTTTGCGATTCTAACGCTTATCAACAAGCTGCTGACGTCCCGTTATGGGAGCCTGGAGATCGCGTTCGGCCAGGACTTGACGGCCGTCATCTTTCTCTGTCCTTTTTTGCTGACCGCGCGGCCCGAGCTCTCGGCCCGGACGCTTCTGCTCCTCGCCGTCCTGGGCTTGTTTTGCACGGCCCTGGCCCATACCCTCTTCATCGGATCCATGAGGAGGATCAAGGCCCAGACGGCGGCCATCATCAGCTCGTTGGAACCCGTCTACGGGATGGCCGCGGCCGCTCTCTTTCTCGGAGAGAGCTGGCCCCTCCGGACGATCCTGGGAGGGGCCATGATTCTCGGGACGACGCTCGCGGTGAGCCTGCGGGCCCGATCGCGCGCCGCCTGATATCGCGCGCTTCGGTCTCAGTCTTTCTTGATCTTCCTTTTAGTGACCTTTTCTTCCTCGATTTTATGCCGTTTGCCGAGCTCCTCTTTCTCCGCCTCGTGGCGCTTCTTGATCTCCACGACCTTGTCCTGGGAGTCCATCTCGATTTTCTTCTTCTCCGGTTCGTCGGGAGCCTTTATTATGTCTTGCTGGATCTTCTCTTTAATGACCTTGAGCTCTTCCTCCTGGCTCCTCTCGAGAAGCCGGGTCTCGTCCCGCTGGTCCTCCTTGAGCTCATCCTCTTCGGAGAGAAGAACATTTTTCTTCTCGCCGCGCAGAGGCCGGTTCCGAAGCTCCTCGCCCGCCTCTTCCTTGGAAACGACGCGCCGCGGCTTGGCCTGATCGTTCTTGAGGAGCTCGGGACGGAAGAGCTCGACTTCGCGCGGGCCGAGCCGGGCCTGCCCGGGCCGCAGGGCGTCCTTCAATTCGTACTTGACGACCTCGCTCCGGGTGGCGCGCCGGATCTGGTCGATATCGACGCCCTCGTTCACGATCCGGTTGTTGCGATAGACGATATTGGTCCTGATGACGGTATAGTGGATGATCGTGATGTTCCTCTCATAGGGGAGGATGTAGCGTCCGAGATCGCGGTCGAGGAAATAGCGGCCGTCGAGGAAAAGCCAGTAATAGTCCGGGATGTCCTCAGCGTAGAGCATGCCGCCGCGCCAGGCCGCGCCCGGAGGCAGAGGGGCCCATCCGTAATAGAGATCGCCCCAGCGCCAGGCCACCCAGGCCGGTCCCCAAACCGTGTCGGGAACCCAGAACCAGCCCAAACCGCGGTCCCAGCCCCAGCGTCCGTAGTGGGAGGGGATCCAGCCCCATTCGAACGAGGAGATCCAGGTCCAGCCGTAATCGGTCCAGACCCAGCGGCCGTGGCTGTAGGGCCGCCAGCGGTAGGGAACGCCCCGGGGAATCCAGACATGGCCGAAGGGCTCGTTCCAAACCCAATTCCCATAGTCCGAGAGGTAGTCGTAAAAATAGGAGATGTCGCGGTCCCGGCCGCGGCTGGTGTCCTCGCGGTCCGAGTAAGACGGCCGCTCGGGACCGTAGGTGTCGTCCCTGGGGACATAGATGACGCAACTCGTCAAGAAAAGAATGAGAACGATGACGATCCAGATCATTTTTTTCATAGCCTTGTCCCTCCCGATTCGGACATTCTTTTGACCTTTACAGATTATTATATAGCAAAAGCCATGCCAAATGATCCAGGCAATGGTCCAGGGGAGGCAAGAAGTGGAAATCCGGAGTTGTCCTCCTTCGAGGACACCGCCGGGCCGGAAAGGCTACATCAGGCCGAGAGTTCCTTGAAGACCTTCTTGATCCGCTTGAAGGCCCAGTTGAGGTCCTTCTCGGAGATGATGAGCGGAGGCGCGAAGCGGATGACATGGTCGTGAGTCTCCTTGCAGAGCAACCCCTCGTTCTTAAGGGCCTCGCAGAAGCGGCGGTCGCCGCCGGCCTCGGGATGAAGCTCGATCCCGATCAGAAGGCCCCGGCCCCGGATTTCCTTAATAAGTTTGCTGCGTAGGGTCTTGAGTTTCTCCAGGAAGAACGCCCCTTGGGAAGCCGCCCTCTCGACGAGCTTCTCCTCCCGGATGACCCGGATCGCCTCGCGGGCGGCCGCGCATGCCAGGGGATTTCCGCCGAAGGTCGAGCCGTGCTCGCCCGGCTTGAAGACGCCCAGGATCTCCCGCGTCGAGCAGACGGCCGAGATCGGAATGCAGCCGCCGCCCAGGGATTTCCCGATGACGACCATGTCGGGCTTGACGTTTTCGTATTCGCAGGCAAAGAGTTTTCCGACCCGGCCCAGCCCGGTTTGGATCTCGTCGGCGATGAACAGAACGTTGTGCCTGGAGCAAATGTCCCGGACGGCCTTGAGATAACCGGCGGGCGGGATGAGAATCCCGGCCTCGGCCTGGATGGGCTCGACGACGATGGCCGCCGTGTTGGGGGTGATCGCCGCTTCGAAGGCCGCCGCGTCGCCGAAGGGGACGATCTTGAAGCCCGGCGTGAACGGCCCGAAGTCCCGGCGGTAGAGGGGTTCGGTCGAGAAACTGATGACGGAGATGGTCCGGCCGTGGAAGTTGCTCTGGCAGGCGATGATCTCAGCCAGGTCCTGGGGAACACCCTTCTTCTGGTAGGCCCACTTGCGGGCTGTCTTGACCGCCGTCTCGACGGCCTCGGCGCCGGAGTTCATCGGAAGCATCATCTCGAACCCGGTCAGGTCGCAAAGCTCCTTGTCCAGGTAGGGAAGCTGGTCGTTCCGGAAGGCCCGCGAGGTCAGGGTCACTCGCTTGGCCTGCTGGATGAGGGCCTTGACGATCCGGGGATGGCAGTGGCCCTGGTTGACGGCCGAGTAGGCGCTCAGAAAGTCCAGGTATTTACGGCCATCGACATCCCAGACCCAGATCCCTTTGGCCCGGCTGATGACGACGTCCAGGGGATGATAGTTGTGGGCTCCGTAAAGGTCTTCGAGTGTGATCAGGTCTTTGCTGTCCATGCGATGCTCCTTCCAGGTCTCGGCGCCGAGCGGCCGGCGGGCTCATTATTGCAAGCTTGGCGGAGAGGGCGGGATTCGAACCCGCGGTACGCTTTGCAACGCACACACGCTTTCCAAGCGTGCTCCTTAAGCCACTCGGACACCTCTCCACAACCAAAAAATCAAGGATCCGCGGCGAAGGATTAAACTATCAAAATTACTTCAACAGGTCAAATGGGGCTCGAAGCGGCCGGCTCAACCGATAGGGACGCGATCTACAATATGCAGATATTGATGATATCCTTGAGGATGGCGGCGGCGGCGCCGCGCGGATCGGACTTGCCGCCGCTGACGGTCACCGCTCCCATCGTGTCCGTCGTGAATGTAATGCCTTTGCTGGTTCCCCGGACTCCGAAGAGCGGATGATCCGGGTCTAGGACGGCCGGCCCGACCCGGAGCTCCCAGCCGGTCCCCGCCTCGTCCTTCAAGCAGCCGCCCAGGAGTTTGACGGCCCTCCCCTGCCCGGCCGCCGCCCGAACGGCCTGATCGCTCGTTTCATCGATCCCTTCGACCCCGACGTCCTTGAGGCCGACGGCCGTTCCGAGCACGGCGTTGGCGATGATGACGAGCTTGCAGGCTGTATCCCAACCCCCGACGTCGAGGGAAGGGTCAGGCTCGGCGATGCCCTTGGCCTGCGCCTCGCCGAGAGCCTGGCCGTAGCTCATGCCCTCCTCCATCCTGGTCAGGATGTAGTTCGAAGTTCCATTAAGAATACCCTCGATTTTTAAGACTTCGGCTCCGGCCAGGGAGATGACACCGACGTCCAGCGTCGGCAGGGCGGCCGCCGTGGCGGCGCTGCAGCGGATATCGACCCCTGCCCGCCTGGCCGCTTCCTTGAGTCCGGCATACTCCAGACCCCGAGGCCCTTGGCCCGCGGTCGCGACGTGCCAGCCCATGCACAGAGCCTCGCGGATGATGCCCAGGCCCGGCTCCCGGGTCCGGATGGACGATGGCGTGCAATCGACCAGCACCCCGGGTTTGCACTTTCCCAAAAGATCCGAAAGGGGGAGATCCTTCAGCCAGGCTTCAGGCCGGCCGGCCGGCCTCTCCGCCTCCGAAACCAAGGAAGCGCCGTCCAAGCCTTCTTGGGAATAAAGCGTTCCGCGCTTCCTGACAATACCGACCAGTCTGAGGTTCAGTCCATATCGGGACCGCACCGGCCCCGATTTCTCGGCGATAAGCCGGGCGAAGGCCTTGCCGACCTGGCCGAGGCCGGCCAGGACGACCGCGACGTCTTTATCGTTTCGGGGCATGGATGATATCCTTATGATTTTTCCCCCGGGCCAGCGAGGCGAAAACCCCGACGAAACATAAAAAGGCGAAGACGATGAAGGCGACTCTCAGGCTGACTAGGAACGGGCCATAGAGGGCTGGCGTGATTCGGGCTTGGCCGATGGCGACCGAGAAGAGCATCATGACGATCGCCAGACTCATCATCTGCCCCACCAGGCGCATCGTCCCGAGCGTCGCCGAGGCGACTCCATAAAACTTTTTATCGACCGATCCCATGACCGCGTTGGTGTTCGGCGACGAGAACAGGGCGAACCCGAACCCGACCAGGAGCAGGCCCGCAACGATAAAAACGATCGACGTGTCCTCTTCCAGAAAAGCGAAAACGAGAAGGCCGAGACTCGACAGGGCCATGCCCGCCGAGGCCAGGATGCGGGGATCCTTCCGATCGGAGAGCTTTCCGGCCAAGGGAGAAAAAAGCGTCATGACCACGGGCTGCGCGATCAGGACCAGGCCCGCGGCCTGGGGGCTCAGGCCCTTGATATACTGGAGATAGAGGCTCACCAGGAAGCTCAAGGCCGAAGTGGCGCAATAGTTGATGAGGGCGGCCAGGTTGGAAAATCCGTAAACCCGGTTCCGGGTCAGGAGCCGGACATTGAACACGGGAGCTTTGGCCCTTTTTTCGAGGACGACGAAGGCCGACGCCAAGGCCGTTCCGGCCAGGATCAATCCGACCCCGAGGCCGGAGGGAAGCCGGGAAAACCCAACCATGAGGGCCAGGAGCGTCAAGGCGAAGAAAACGGATCCGGCCAGGTCGAACCTCTCTCCGCGCGCCTCGGCCCACTCCCCCTTGAAATTCCAGACAACGAGCGCGACGATCAGGAGCCCGATCGGAACCTGGGTCCAAAACAGGCTCCGCCAGCCGAAATGCTGGGTCAGGATGCCGCCGACGACGGGCCCGAGCGACAGGCCTAAATAGACGGCCGCCGTGTTGAAACCCAGCGCCCGGCCTCTTTCGCCGGCCGGATAGACCGAGGTCAGGAGCGCGACCGCGGTCCCGAAGACCATGGCGCCGCCCACGCCTTGGACGACCCGGAAGGCGATCAGGATCGCGGCCGAGGGCGACACGGCCAGGACGGCGGAAGCGGCCGTGTAAAGCAGGATGCCCCAACCGAATATTTTCTTGCGGCCGACGAGATCGGCCAGACGGCCCATCGGGACAAGGAACATGGCGGCCGACAGAATATAAGCGGAAGCCACCCACCCCAACCCCACGGCGTTCAGGGAAAATTCGCGTCCGATCGAGGGAAGGGCCAGGTTCATGGAAGATCCCATGAAGGGCGTCAGGAAGGAAGCCAGGGCGGTGACGACGAGGGCCGAGCGCCGGTTCAAAGCCGGGACGGACGACGAAGCTGGCGGAGAGGGCGGGATTCGAACCCGCGATTCCGATTGCTCAGAATAACGGTTTTCGAGACCGTCGCCTTCAACCACTCGGCCACCTCTCCGTTAAGCGCAATATCATATCATATTTATTTGAAGGAGTCGCCGTTCATGCTCACGAACGGCTTTTGCGATGTCTTTTCTCCTTGAAAAAGTCCTTGAGGACCCGTCCGCATTCGCCCGCCAAAATCCCGCTCCGAACCTCGATCCGATGATTGACATTCTCGAACGGAAAGACGAGCGCGGACCTCACGGCCCCGGCCTTGGGATCGGCCGCTCCGTAGACGAGCCTTCGGATCCGGGCCAGGACCGCGGCGCCCAGGCACATCGCGCAGGGCTCGATCGTGACATAGAGGTCGCAACCGGACAGCCGGTAATTGCCGATCCTTCTGGCGGCCAGCCGCAGGGCGACGACCTCGGCGTGGGCGGTCGGATCCGTCGCTCCGATCATCCGGTTGCGGCCGCGGGCCATGATCCGGCCTTGGGAAATAACGACGGCGCCCACGGGCACTTCGCCCCGCCTGCGCGCCTTCGCGGCTTCGGCCAGGGCCGCCTTCATGTAAATCTCGTCCTTATCCATGATGGCCCTTCGTCGGCCATTGTAGCGTCCGCGCGTCCGGTTTTCAACCTCGAAAAACGGCTTTACAGTCCGGCCCCGGCCGCATTAAACTGGGGACGATTTCGTCCTTGGAGACCGACATGGGCCGACTCGAATGCCGCTTCTGCGAGAAAGACTTCGCCTACGATCCCTTCTCGCCTTTTTGTCCGGACTGCCGGGAACCCCTCCTTGTCCCCTCGCCCGAAAAACCCCGCGCCTTCCATCCCGATAAGGCTCTGTCGCTCGATCGCTTCCGCGAATTCCTTCCGCTCCCCGAGATCGATCCCGCTCTCAGCCTGGGCGAGGGATCCACCCCGTTGCTCGCCCTCGACCGCCTCTCGGCCAAGCTCGGACTCCCCGCCCTCTTCGCCAAGAACGAAACCATGAATCCCACCCTGAGCTTCAAGGATCGGGGAACGGCCGTCGCCGTCCAGAACGCCCGACGGATGGGATTCAAACGGATCGGCACGGTCTCGACCGGGAATATGGCCGCCTCGACGGCAGCCTACGGCGCCCGGGCCGGACTGGAAACCATTGTCCTGCTCAAGGAAGGGACTCCCGAGGAAAACATCCTCATGGCCGGAATTCATCGCCCGCGTCTGATCGTCGTCGAAGGCGATTACGGCCGGCTCTTCCGGGAAAGCTTGCGCCTGGGCCGCAAACACGGGATCCTGTTCATGAACTCGATCGATCCCTTCCGGATCGAAGGCTACAAGCTCACGGGCTTCGAGATCTTCCTCCAGACGGGAGGCCGGATCCCCGATTATCTTTTCCTGCCCCTCAGCTCGGGCGGACATCTCGTCGGACTTCTCAAATCCTTTATCGAGCTCAAGCAGCTGGGGTTCGCGGACCGGATCCCGGTGGTTGTCGGCGTCCAGGCGGAAGGATGCGCTCCTCTGGCCCGCGCCTTTGCCGCCGGGGCGCCGCGTTTCAGCCCCTTCGAAAACCCGGGCACGATCGCCCACGCCATTTCGAACCCTCATCCTCCGGCCGGGAACCTCGTCCTGAAGATGATGAAGGAACAGGGGGGACTCATCACCGCCGTCTCCGATCGGGAGATGTTGGAGGCTCAGGGGCTCTTGGCCTCGGAGGGCTTGTTCTGCCAGCCCGACTCGGCGACGACCCTCGCGGCGCTCGTCAATCTCACCCGATCCAAGGTCGTCCCCCGCGACGCCGCGGCCGTCCTGGTCGTCACGGGAAGCGGCCTCAAGAATCTCAAGGTTTTAGAGGGCTCCCCCCTGCCCCGGCTCAGGGTGACGCTGGCCGGCTTGGAAGACGCACTCGAAGGCCGGACGACGGACGCTTAATCGCCCGGAAGCGGCCTCTTCTGCTGGAGGATGAAGCGGACTTTCTCCTCGAACTCGCGGGACTGGACGGGCATGAAGACCATCAGGTCGTAGTTTATGGTGTCGAGACGATCTTGATCGATCTTTTCGAACTCCTTGCGGACCAGGATGACGCAGGTTTGGGACCAACGGCGGTCGTTTTTGATTTTATCGCAAAGGTCGTAAGCGCCCACCACGGGGCTGTTGAGATCCAGGATGACCATGTCCGGCCGGATACGGTCCATCTCGGCCGGAAGCTCTTCGCCGCTGGTGATGATGGAGAGATCGAAGTCCTTGTGGTTGAAGGCCATCCGGACGACCTTTTGTGTCAACCCGTTGGGAGTGACGAGAAGAAGGCGGAATTGGGAGGGGAGGATCGGCGCAGGCGCCGGGGCGGGCGTCGGCCTTCGGATCGGCTCGGGCTCGATCGGGAGTTCGAAATCCAATTCGAGTTTCGGTTCGGGGAGAGGCTCCGGCTTCGGCGGCGGAGTCCGCTCGTCTTCAGGACCTCCATGGCGGGAAAGGCGACCCTTAACGCCTCTGTCTTACCCTTCGCCCGAACCGGCTCTCCGGCCGTCCCGATTTTATCCCGGCCCGGGCTTCCGAACCAGTCCGTCATGAGCTCGCCCAGGTCGGCGGCCGAGTAGAGAGACCGGCCGTCCTCGTCCAAGTACCTTTCCAGATCCTCCCTGAGTTCCTCGACCTTCTGGTGTCTTTTCAAAGACTCGAACTCGAGCGCTTTAAGGACGATTTTTTTCAGTGCTTCGGGGGCTTCGAAAATCCGGGGAATGACCGGGACAACCTGGCCGAGCAGGATCTTGTGGAACACGGCCGGATCCAGCGTCCTTGGGAAAATCGGCTGTCCCGTCACAATTTCAAACATGACGGAGCCGATCGCATAGATATCCGTGCGGGTGTCGACCGGCTCGCCCCGGGCTTGTTGAGGAGACAGGTAGGCGATTTTGCTGCGGTAAGACGCGGGGACGGCCTGGTAAAGCCTGAGGGCCGTCCGGAACAGGCTGAAATCCGTCAGCAGGACATCCCCGTGGGACGTAATCAGGATGTTCGATGGCGTGATATTTCCGTGAATGACGCCGAGCGGAACCCCTCCGGGGCCGGGCGTCGCGTAGGCCGACTCCAAAGCCCGGCAGATTTGGACGCCGATAAAGGCGAGCGCGGAAAAAGGAATCGGGCTCCGCCGGGCCTTGATGACGTTCTGAATCGCCCCGACATCTATTCCGTCGATATAATCGAAGACGAGATAGCCGTACTCGTTGAGTTTACCGAAGTCGAGCATGGGAACGATGTTGGGATGGGTCAATCGGGCCAGCAGCCTGGCTTCCTCGAGGAAGACGGCCATCGTGTTCTCTTTCTTGAATTGGAGTCGGATTCGCTTGAGGACGCACAGCCGTCCGTCCTGGGTGTCGGCCCGCTTGGCCTTGAAAGTTTCGGCCATGCCGCCGTAGCCCAGCTTTTCAATGAGGACGTAGCGGCCGAACTCGGGCAGGAACTCCTGCCCGCCCGGAGATCCCGGATGCGGAGAGCGGCCCGGCCCCTTCCGTTCCAGGTCCGTGAGGAGGTCGGTCAACTTGGATTCGATCTCGTCGGATACGCCGGTGTCTTTTTTCCGGAAGACGGGCGCATCGCGGAGG
>JALHUR010000005.1 GCA_022867325.1 Candidatus Aminicenantota bacterium
AGCCCCGGCCTTCAGGCCGGAGTGTCGAGGGTTTCACATGAGCTTTCCCTTCGCCTGGAACGAGTTCGCCGACCAGCCGCACAACGTGGCCCCCAAGAGCGAACGCCTCCGCTATCATTTTCGACACGCCGGAAGCTATGTCGACTTGGCCTGGTCGAATATTGTAAGGGCGGCCCCCATCATAGCCAACCTGGCCCGCTATCGGGCCGGGATGTACAAACGCCCCGTGATCCTTTCGAACGCTTTCGGCCTGGCCGTCTCTCCCACCGCGGATGGCGATGCCGATCCCCTCGATTTTCTCGCGGAGACCGGGGTGCGCGAAACGCTCCTCCGCATTCCGTCTTGGGAGAAAGACAGGCTGGGGGACTATGAGAGGTTCGCCCGCCGCGTCCGCGACCGGGGTTTCGGCTTGGTGTTGGCCCTCCTCCAGCGCAGGGACGACGTCTTCGACCTCGCTGGCTGGACCGAATTCCTGGACGAGGTCTTCGACCGTTTCGGCCCGCTCGCGTCGCACTTCGAGATCGGCCATGCCTGGAACCGGACGAAGTGGGGCCTGTGGAGTTTTAGAGAGTATCTCGACCTGGCCCGGCCCGCCTTCGACCTCGCCCCAAAAATCGGCGTCAAGCTCATCGGTCCGGCCGTCATCGATTTCGAATTCCATCTCTACCCCCCGACCCTGTCCCGCCTCCCCTTCGACAAAGTCAGCTCTCTCCTCTATGTCGACAGGACCGGGCCGCCCGAGAGCCGGCAGTTCGGATGGAGCGCGGCCGGAAAAGCGGCCCTTCTCAAGGCCGTCGTCGACGCGTCGTCCCGCGCGGGCCGGGACGGCTGGGTGACCGAGGTCAACTGGCCCCTCAAAGGGACCGGGCCGTATTCGCCCGCGGCGGGCCGGCCCAATGTGTCCGAGGACGAGCAGGCGAGCTACCTCGTCCGCTACTACATCCCGCTCCTCGCCGGCGGCCTGGTCGAACGGATCTATTGGTGGCAGCTCGCAGCGCCGGGCTACGGGCTGGTCGATACGCGCGGCGGCGCCTGGCGGAGGCGGCCCGCGTTCGCGGCGTTCCGGACCCTGGTTCGCGAGCTCGACGAAAGCGAGTTCATCGGCAGGGCCGGTCGCGGCCCGGCCCGGATTTTTTATTTTAAGAAGGGTGGCGAATACACGGCCGTCGCATGGAGCGCGGGGAAAACCTGCGAATTCGAATTCGCCGTCCCCGCGCGCCGGGCCTTGAACCGCGACGGCGCGGAGGCGTCTGGCTCGGGCGGCCGCCGTTTCCGGCTTGAAGGGAGTCCCCTCTATGTCGTCTTCAGCGAACGTCCCGTTCCGTAAGCACGAGGTCGAGGACTACGAACGGCGCCGCTATCGCGGCCTCGATCAGAAGATCGTCCACGGGCGGGAGATGCGGATTCTGCGGCGCTTCTTTCGTCGGATCGGGCCGGGGCCGGAGCGGATACTGGACGTTCCCTGCGGCTACGGCCGATTCTCCGGACTGTGCCTGGGGCAGGGGCTTGCGCTCAGCGGCGCCGATCTCTCCTTCCATATGGTCCGCCGCGCCCTGGACGCATCGCCGGAGCCCGCCCGCCATTCCGGCGCCGTGGCCGACCTCAAGACAGGACTGCCCTTCAAGGACGGCGCTTTCGAAGTCATTTTTTCGATGAGGTTCTTCCACCATGTCCACGACCCGGATGACAGAAGAAGGATCCTGGCCGAGTTCGGCCGCGTCTCGGGGCGATGGGCGATCGTTTCTTTTTACAGGATGAACGGACTCCATGGCCTCCAGCGCCTGATCCGGCGGCGGCTGTTCGGCAAGAAGACGAAGATCAATATGGTTTCCTGGTCCGAGTTCAAACGCGACCTCGAGGCGGCCGGATTCGCCGTCCGGAAAAAGAAGGCCCTGATAGCGGGCATCCACGCCCAGCACATCCTTCTTTTGGAGAAGGTCAGAAACGGATCTTGAGCCCGGTCCGGAGGGAAATTCCGGTCAGGTCGATCCGGGCCTCCCGCGCGTCGTAGACGCCGGCTTCCGAAGGCGGCCGTTCCCGAACGAACATGAGCGGGAAGGCGTCTCCTTCGTCGATCTTGCCCGTGTAGAAATAGAGCGTGCCGTCCTCGCTGGCGGAGGTTCCATCCGGCCGCTTCGAGACGTCCGTCCCCTTGAATCCCGAAATGCGGGCTATACGTCCCGAAGCCTCGATCAGGATCGAGACGGGGCCGAAGATCGGGCGCTCCCAGGAGAGACTCGCGAACAGCCCGAAGCCGCGGGCCTTGGCGTCCCCCTGCCACTCGGTTTGGGCATCGGCGTCCGATAGACGATAGAGATACCGGCAGCGGGCGAAGTGGTACTCGAATCCCGCCTTGGCGACGAAATCAGGATAGGGCGAGAGGACAAGATGGAGCCGGACGGGAATGGAGTCGATCTCGGGGACGATCTCGAGCTGCGCTTCGCGTTCCCCGCTCCTGAAAGTGACCAAGCCCTCGTCCCCCCCGTAGACGACTTCGGCGGCGACGCCGATACCGATCCGAGGGCGAATCCAGTAATCGAACGACAGGCCGGCGGAGGGTCCGAGGTGGGCGGACCCGACGCGGCCGCTATAAGGGATACCGAGGCGGGCCTGGTAATAGTCGGCCGTTCCCCGGGCGGCCCGGTTGGGATCGCCGCCGGCCAGGTAAACGCCGCCCCCCATGACCTCGAACGAATAGGGGCGGAACGACGACGGCTCGACTTCTTTCCCCTTGGATTCGAGGATCGTCCCCTGGGGGACCTGCCGGACGAGCGCGCTTCCGATATCGGGCCGGCGCCGGATGTCGGCCTGCTCGGCCGAGACCTTGAGCCTTACGGTCTGGGCCCATAGAACCGGGGCGAGGAATCCGACGAGAAGGGCCGCCGTAAAATGTCTTGTGTTTCTATGCTTCATGACGGACGCCTGTTATTCTAACAAAAAGGCTATGATCATCCAATTGCCGGAAACGTCCGATGTTGACATCGAATCCAACCTCACCCTATAGTCGTTCTGCACAATCTTCTCCGGGCTTTATCCTTGAGGCAATAGAATCGATGCGGCATCCAAGACAAGGCGTCGCCGCCGTATTCTTGGCTTTGTTTTTATTGTCAGTGATAGTCCGAGTCGGCCTGTTTTGCGCGAGCTGGGGCAACCTCCGGCATGCTTCCTCCGAGCATTTTGGCTCCACGGCTCTTGGTCTGTTGTTCGGAAAAGGACTCACCTTGAATTCCACGGAAGCCGAGACTATTGCCCGGTTGCCCAACAACCATCGCGGCGATTTTAGAGAATTCTATACGCCCGACCGGAGAATTCCGTCGACGAGGTTCCTCCCGGGACCCTCGTTCTTGTTGTGGCTGCTTTGGAAAGTATTCGGGGTTTATAACTTTGCCCCATACATAGCTTTACAGATCATACTTGAAGCTCTATGCATTTCTTTTTTCTACCTGTGCTTCAAGCGCGAGACAAGCGCGATTTTCCGCTTGATAACCATTATTTTAATCTTCAATTTTCCGGGAATCACCAAGACTTTGGAGATGGGATATGATTTCTGGCCCTCCTTCTGCGTCATGGTCAGTTTCATAGGAACCGCATGGGCTCTGAAAGCTACAAAAAATAAACCGGCGCTCTTGGTCACTGGAATCATGGCCGGGTTGACAATCTGGTTTCGAGAAACGACGAGTTTCCTTCCTTTCTATATTTCAGTTCTTTTATTTTTTTATTGGCGGTCAAAGAGCAAGCGCAGCCTTAAGGATATTGTATTCGGCATCGCGGTCTACCTGCTTCCGGTTGTGGTTTCAGTGGCGGCCCTGAGCTTTCATCGATATGAACTGACCGGAAACTTCAGGCCCACCTTCTCTCCGTTCTGGAATACCTTCTGGGCGGGCGTGGGGCAGTTTCCCAATCCCTATCATATCTCGGCCGAAGACTCTTCGATCTGGAATCTCGGGAAAAAGCTTGATAGCCGGCTCGATAATCATGCGCTATCCGAGATGTTCCAGTCTCCGAATTCTCTCTATGAAAAGACGCTGAAAAAAGAGGCGATCCGTTTTCTTAAAAAACGTCCTTTTCTGTTCTTGCGGAATGCGGCCTGCCGAGTCGCCATCATGATCGCGCCGCCCTTGTACAACCTTATGGCTTCACGCCTGACAAAATTGAACAGGTTTTCGGCCTTGTTGGCCAATAAATCCTCCGCATTGTTATTAGTGTCCGTCGGCGTCATTCTGATGGTCTTGTGGTTTTCGGGAATGCTTAATCTCTATAAACGGAATAATCTTGTGTTCTGGCTTTCTATCACTATCTACATCTACTTTTTTTTCACCTCCGGGTTCTTTTATTTGGTGGGCAGGACGATTCTTCCGTTCCTTTTCTTGAATGTGCTTGTTTATTTCTTTGGGACGGACAACATCGTTCGGGCCGTGATGATTCATGCAAGAAAACGATCGCGGTCCTGAAAGGTAAGGTCGGCCGCGGCGGAAGGTCAGCGCCTAGCGGACGCTCCGGCGGGCCCTCGGGCGCTGAATCCTCCGGGAGTCAGCCCATCCCTGCCGAGAATACGTTTTCAACGGCCGAATGATGTAGAGGTTGTGAACGCGGAAAAAAGTCTCCATCCCAAGGAGCTCGAAGTCCGCCTCTTTGATCAAGGCCAGGATCGTCTCGGTCGGCAGGTTATGCTTGTTTCCGGAGGCGAACTTGGCCGGATCGCGGTCGAGGATGACCACGGTCGCGCCGGGTTTGAGGCTGGGGACGATGCCGCGGAGGAGCCCCACGGGCTTGGTCAAGTCATGGAAGACGTTGACCATGAACACCATGTCCAGGGCGGCGCTCGGAAGGAGCGGGTTCTCGACCTCGCCGACGATGGTCTCGATGTTGGAGAATCCCTCCCGGCCGGCTCTTGCCGCGAGAGTCCGCAGAGCCCGGGCGTCGACGTCGTTCGCGTAAACCTTGCCCGATGGCCCGACCCGGGCCGCCAGCTTGAAGGTGAAATAGCCTTCCCCGGCCCCGACCTCTCCGATAACCATGCCCGCGGTCAATCCCGCGATGTCCATGACCTTGTCGGGTTGGTGGTCCCTATCCCGGACCTCCATCTGAGCCGTTAGCCCGGATTGGCAAACGAAAAGCGCCGCCAGAATGAGACAACGGGATCGTCTATCTCGCATCATGCTTTCCTTGCTATTCCCGATTCGTCCCGCATCCGGAATTCCGAAACGTCCGTAAAGAGCCTTGACATTTCGCGGGTCGCCAAGAGCTTGCTCCCCGGACATAAAGATCCGGATCTATCAAAGCAAAATATAGAGCAAGTCCCATGCCATTTTTTAAGTTGACCCATTCGCCGACGCCAAGCCCCGCCTTTCATGGCGGGGATGAGAAGCGAGGCTCAGGGTTAATCCTTTACAAGCCCCGGCCTTCAGGCCGGGGAGTCGAGGATTTGACTCGGAGGCCCGTCCTCCCTATAATCATCCGGGTATTGAGTCCCTGAATGGATGAATAGACGGCGCGCCAGCCTGGTCCTCGAGGACGGACACGTCTTCGAGGGCGAGGTATTCGGCGAGGCGCGCCCGGCGGCCGGAGAGGTCGTCTTCAACACCGGGATGGCCGGGTATCCCGAAAGCCTGACCGACCCGAGCTACTCGGGACAAATCCTCGTCCTCACCTACCCCCTGATCGGCAACTACGGCGTTCCGCCCGGGACCGGCCCCGAAAGCCTGGACGGGCCTTTCGAGTCGGGCCGGGTCCAAGTCGCCGGCCTGATCGTTTCCTCCCTGTGCCCCGCGCCCAGCCATTGGTCCTCGACCCGCACCCTGGACGCCTGGCTCCGCGAAGAGAACGTCGCCGGCATCCAGGGCATTCCCACCCGGACCCTGACCAAGATCCTGCGCGAGAAAGGGACCATGCTCGGGAAGATCGTCCTCCCCGGACGGGACACGGATTTCTTCGACCCTGACAAGATCAACCTCGTCGAGCGCGTTTCCACGAAAAAGGTCCTATCCTACGGATCGGGCCGCAAGAGGATCGCCCTTCTCGACTGCGGCGCCAAGAACAATATCATCCGCTGCCTGGTCAACCGGGGCGTCACGGTGCTCCGTGTTCCCTGGGATCACGACCTCGCCTCCCTCGACTACGACGGCCTTGTCATCTCGAACGGACCCGGAAATCCCAAAATGTGCGGCCGGGCGGTCGAGGAAGCCCGCAAGGCCATGGCCCGGGGCAAGCCTATCTTCGGCATCTGCCTGGGAAACCAGATCCTCGCCCTGGCCGCCGGCCTCGACACCTATAAATTGAAATACGGCCACCGCTCCCAGAACCAGCCTTGCCTGGACACGCGGACCGGCCGCTGTCCGATCACCAGCCAGAACCACGGCTACGCCGTCAAGCCCGAGCTCGGCCCCGACTGGGAGGCCTGGTTTGTGAACGCCAACGACGGAACGAACGAGGGCATCCGCCACAAGCGGCTTCCCTTCCGGGCCGTCCAGTTCCACCCCGAGGGCGCGCCGGGGCCCCGCGACACAGAGTATCTATTCGACGAATTCCTGGAGGCCGTCAAGTGAAGGTCCTCCTGCTTGGGAGCGGTGCCCTCAAGATCGGCGAGGCGGGCGAGTTCGATTATTCCGGATCCCAAGCCCTCAAGGCGCTCAAGGAGGAGGGCGTCAAGACCGTCCTCGTCAACCCCAACATCGCCACCATCCAGACCGGCCGCGAATTCGCCGACCGCATTTATTTCCTCCCCGTCAACCGCGAGTTCGTGGAGCGGATCATCAGGCGCGAGAAGCCCGACGGGATCCTGCTTGGGTTCGGCGGCCAGACCGCCCTCAACTGCGGCGTGAGCCTGGAGGGAGTCCTCGATCGGCACAAAGTCCGCGTTCTGGTAACTCCGCTCAAGACGATCAAGGAGACCGAGGACCGGGCCTTGTTTGTCGCCAAGCTGGCCGAGATCGGGGTTCTGACGCCGCGCGGCGTCGTCGTGACTTCGGTCAAGCGCGGGATGGCGGCGGCGTCCTCCTTGGGTTTTCCGCTCATGGTCCGCGTTTCCTACGACCTGGGCGGACGCGGCTCGGGCGTCGTCCGGGACTTGGCCGAGCTCCAGATCAAACTCGAGCGGGCTTTCGCCTTCTCCAAAAGGGTCCTTCTCGAGGAGTACCTCCACGGCTGGAAGGAGATCGAGTACGAGGTCGTCCGGGACGGCCGGGACAACTGCCTGACCGTCTGCAACATGGAGAACCTCGACCCGATGGGTTTCCATACCGGCGAGAGCGCGGTCGTTGCTCCCACTCAGACGCTGACGAACTTCGAGTACCACGAGCTGCGCCGGATCGCCATCCAGGTCGTCCGCCACCTGGGGGTGGTCGGCGAGTGCAACATCCAGTTCGCCCTCGACCCCTACCGCTGGGACTACCGGGTGATCGAGGTCAACGCGCGCCTGTCGCGGAGCTCGGCCCTGGCCTCGAAGGCGACCGCCTATCCGCTGGCCTACGTGGCGGCCAAGCTCGCTTTAGGCAAGACGCTCCCCGAGCTCAAGAATTCCGTCACCGGCGTCACGACGACCTGTTTCGAGCCCGCCCTCGACTACATCGTCTGCAAGATTCCGCGCTGGGACCTCCAGAAATTCCGCCGGGTCGAATCGCGGATCGGCTCCGAGATGAAGAGCGTCGGCGAAGTCATGGGGATCGGCCGGAGCTTCGAGGAGGCCTTCCAGAAGGCCTTCCGCATGCTCGAGATCGGGGTCGACGGTTTCGTCTCCGACTTCAAGCTAGGGCCGCTCGCCGATGAGCTAAGGACCGACAAGCGATTCTTCGCCATCGCCAAGGCGCTGCGGCTCGGCTGGCCGGTCTCCAAGCTCCGCCGGATCACGGGAATCGATCCCTGGTTCCTGGAGCGGATGAAAGGCCTGGTCGGGATGGAGGAAAGGCTGCGGCAGAAACGCCCGCCCCGGCCCCTCCTCCTCCAAGCCAAACGGGCCGGCTTCTCGGACGCGCGGATCGCGGCCCTGGCCGGGCGGAAAGAAGCGTCTGTGCGCGCCCTTCGCAAGAAGTGGGGGATCGTCCCCGCCGTCAAGCAGATGGACACGCTGGCCGCCGAGTACCCGGCCCGGACGAATTACCTCTACCTGACCTACCACGAGACCGAGGACGACGTCGCTTTCGGCGAGCGGGGCGTGCTCGTCCTCGGCTCCGGGCCCTACCGGATCGGCTCCTCGGTCGAGTTCGACTGGTGCTCGGTCAGCTGCGTCCGGTCGCTGGCCGCCCAGGGGCGCAAGACCATCGTCCTCAACTCGAATCCGGAGACGGTCTCGACCGACTACGATATGTCCGACCGCCTTTACTTCGAGGAGATGACCCTGGAGCGGGTTCTCGACGTCTGCGACAAGGAGCGGCCCGACGGGGTCGTCGTCTCGATGGGCGGCCAGACCCCCAACAACCTGGCCGTCCCGCTGGCCCGGAACGGCGTCAGGATCTTGGGGACGGCGCCTTCGGACATCGTCCGGGCCGAGGACAGGAATAAATTCTCGGCCCTGCTCGACCGGCACGGCGTCGAGCAGCCCGAGTGGAAGGATCTCTCCTCGCTCCGCTCGGCCCGCGCTTTCGCCCGCGCGATCGGGTTCCCGGTCCTGATCCGGCCCAGCTTCGTTCTGAGCGGATCGGCCATGTCGGTCGCTTTCGACGAGAGCGGCATGGAGCGTTTCCTGGCCAAGGCCGGAAGTTTTTCCCCCGGGCAGTCCGTCATCATCACCAAGTTCATCGAGGGCGCCAAGGAGATCGAGTTCGACGGGGTCGCCGCCCAGGGCGAGCTCCTCTGCTACGCGATCGGAGAGCACATCGAAAATGCCGGCGTCCACTCGGGTGACGCGACCATCATCCTGCCCGCCCAGCGCATCCACGTCCAGGCCCACCGCGAGGTCCGGCTCATCGCCAAGACGATCGCCCGCGCCCTCCGGATCACCGGCCCCTTCAACATCCAATTCATCGCCAAGGACGACCGGATCAAGGTCATCGAGTGCAACCTGCGGGCGTCCCGTACCTTCCCCTTCGTCTCCAAGACCTACGGGGTCGACTTCATCGACATCGCGACGAGGGCCATGCTCGGGGATTCGACCGGCCCCGTCCATAAGTCCCTGTTCGAAACGGACGCCATCGCCATCAAGGCCCCCCAATTCTCCTTCTCCCGGCTCAAGAAGGCGGACCCGATCCTGACGGTCGAGATGGCCTCGACCGGCGAGGTCGCCTGCTTCGGACGGAGCGTCCATGAGGCCTTCCTCAAGGCCATCGTCGCCACCGGCTTCCGCATCCCGCGCCGGTCGGTTTTCGTTTCGATCAAAGGGGACGTCAACCGGGTCCGCTCCCTCGACTGGATCAGGGCCCTGGCGGCGCTCGGGTTCGAGATGACGGCGACCGAGCACACGGCCGATTTCCTGCGGCGGAACGGGATCGCGGCCGAACGCCTCTTCAAGATCCACGAGAGCCGGGAGCCCAACGTTCGGACCCGGCTTCAGGGCCGGCGGATCGACCTCGTCATCAATATCCCCTTCTCCTACGACCGGATCGAGTTCGACGACTCCTACGAGATCAGGCGCATGGCGGTCGACTTCGGCGTGCCGCTCATCACGAACATCCAGCTCGCGCGGCTGCTGGCCGAGGCCCTGGCCGCCAAGCCCGAGCTCGAGGTCCGCGCCTGGGACGAGTATCTGGGATAATTCCTCGGCTTGCGCGGCGCGGCCAATTGGGGTAAAAAGTAATAAAGGAATAAAAAGGAGAAAACCATGCGGGTCGTTCAAACAATATCGAAAGCCGCCCTGGCCGCGGCCGTCTGCATCCTGATCGCGGCGTCCCCGCTCCTGGCCGCCAAGACGCCGCGCATTAAGTTCAAGGAAGAGGTCTGGAACTTCGGCAAGGTCAAGGATGGGGACGCCCTCAAACATGAATTCGTCTTCAGGAACATCGGCGACGCCGACCTGGTCATCGACAAGGTTCGAACGTCCTGCGGCTGCGCGGCCGCCCTCGCTTCGGACAAGACGATCCCTCCCGGCCAGGAGGGGAAAATCGGCGTCAGCTTCGATGTCCGCTCCTACTCCGGTAAAGTCGTCAAGTACATTTACGTGGACTCGAATGATCCGTCCAATCCCAACAAGGAGCTCCAGGTCGCGGCCGACGTCGAAATTCCGCCCCGGGCCCGGATCGAGATCATCCCCTTCAACCTCGACCTCGGGCTTCTCCTCGAGGGCGATGAGATCAAGGGCCAATTCATCATCTCCAGCGTCGGCGAGCTCGAGCTCAAGGCCGAGTTCACCCACCGCGACGCCAAGTACTTCGTCAAGGGGAAGCCGGTCGGCTTCCCGCTCAAGGTCGCGGCCGGCAAGGAGGTCGAAGTCGAGTTCCGGATTCCCGCCGAGACGCGGAGAGGAATGATCCGGGAGTACATCCTGGTCAAGTCCAACGACCCGGTCCGCTCGACGGTCTCCGTCTACCTCGGCGGATTCCTGATCAGCCGGGAGCAGCTCAAGGATCTGTTCAAGCGCTATAAAGGCATCCTCAAGGATTGAGGCGGCCGTCCCGTCCATGGAGCTCAGGCTGAGGGTCAAAGTCCAGCCCCGGGCGAGGAAGCGGGGCGTCGACTGGCTGGGGCCGGGCGAGTGCCGGGTCCGGGTTCTCGCGCCGCCCGTCGAAGGGAAAGCCAACAAGGAAGTCCTGGAGGTGCTGGCCGGCGACCTCGGCCTGGCCGCCGGCCGCCTGACCATCGTCCGGGGCGAGAAGGCCTCCCATAAGGTTGTGGCCGTCGAGGTCGACGAGAAGACGCTCCCGGCCCTGGCCGGAAAACTGGCCGTTCCCAAGAAGGGAGTTCAGCCATGACCATCAACAATCTCGTCAGCTTCCTGGGCATCTTCATCCTGGCCGGGGTCGCCTGGCTCTGCTCCGAGAACCGCTAGGTCGTCAACTTCAGGGTTGTTTTTTGGGGATCGCCCTCCAGCTGCTCTTCGCCCTGTTCATCTTCGCCGTCCCGATCGGGAGCCGCTTTTTTCTGGGCGTCAACAACGTCGTCGTATCCGTCCTCGACAGCGCCACGGCCGGGACGAAGTTCCTGTTCGGACGGCTCGCCCTCGCGCCCGGCGCCGTCAACGAGGCCGGCGAGACCTCGCTCGGCTTCTTCCTTGCCTTTCAAGCCCTGCCGACCATCATTTTCTTCGCCGCCCTGGTCGGCGCCCTTTACCCGTTCGCCGACGCTAAGCCCCGCCTTTCAATACTCATGAACCGGAAACGGTTCATGAGTACAGGCGCTCCAACGGACGTAAGTCCGTGGAGCTTCGGGGCGGGGACGAGAAGCGACACTTTTGTACTCAGCCCCTTTAGAGGGGATGGGGCTGAGTGGGCTCAGGGTTAACCCCGAACAAGCCCCGGCATTCATGCCGGGGAGTCGAGGGGTTGACTACCTCAAGATCATGGATTGGGTCATCCGGGGATTCGCCTATGTTTTCACCCGGCTGATGAGGATCAGCGGGGCCGAATCCCTCTCGACTTCGGCCAATATTTTCGTGGGAGTTGAATCGGCCCTCGTCGTCCAACCCTACCTGGCGGGCATGACCCGCTCCGAGCTCACCACCATCCTGACCGCGGGGATGGCGACGATCGCCTCCACGGTTCTGGCCATGTACGTCATCATGCTGCAGAGCGTGCTCCCGACGATCGCGGGGCATCTCGTCTCGGCCTCTTTCCTGGCCGCGCCGGCCACGCTGGTCATGTCCAAGCTCATCATCCCCGAGACGGGGCGTCCGGAAACCCTGGGCCTCAACATCAAGCCGTATTCCGAGCGCGAGGACAACCTGATCATGGCCATCATCAACGGCGCCAACGCGGGGCTGCGTTTGCTGGGCGGAATCGTCGCCCTCCTCCTCGCCTTCCTGGGGCTGCTGGCCCTCCTCGACCTCATCCTGGGCTGGGCCGGGGGCGGAGTCAACCACCTTTTCGGCTGGAACGTGACCTGGTCGATCAAGACGCTTCTCGGCTATGTCTTCTACCCGTTCACCCTCATCCTCGGCGTCGCGCCGTCGGACGCCATGGCGGTCGCCCGGCTCATCGGCGAACGAACGGTCAGGACCGAGGTCGTCGCCTACCAGGATCTGGCCAAGCTCCTGGCCGCGACCCTGGCCTGCCTGATGACGGCCGCCGTGGCCGGCGCCTTCGCCACCAGCGGCTCCGTCCTTCTCGGTAGACTCTGGCCATAAGGCTCGCAAGACGCGAATTGGCCCCAGCGAGTCCAATTCGCTCCGACTCAGGACCTCTCTCTCCTCAAGAGAGGAACCATGCCCGTTCGGTCCTTCGACGGCCTGCTCCGCCTTATGGCCCTCGTCTGTCCTCAATAAAACAGATAGGACTTAGGTTCAATTCTCTAGGGGCGGTTTTTATTTATGAGATTTCCTGGTAAAATAGCTTGACCCGAGAGGGTCCAGAGGGCCGAGCCTACGATGATCGGAGCGTCCGTTTCCGGAGCCGCCTGCGAGAATAAAGGGGCGGTTGCTCGCGTCGTAATAGACAAGGTGGCGGATCATCGCGTATACTGGGTGGCCTTGAACCTGGTCCTGGGCGACAGCCTGGGGCCGGCTCAGCGGATCGCCGCGCGGTTCGCCCCGTTGGAGGAGGCGTTCCAGGCGGGGCCATCCGTTCTCCGGGGCTTCGGACTGAACGAGGCCCAAGCGGAGCGGCTGTCCTCGGGTAAAATCCTGGAGGAGGCCGCGCGCGAGCTGGAGCGGATCGAGAAGAGGGGCATCGCTCTTCTCCTCCGGGACGATCCCGCCTATCCGCCCTACCTGAGGGAGATTTACGATCCGCCGCCGGTCCTGATGTGCGCCGGACGGTCCGAGGTTCTCAGCCGGCCCGGCGTCTCCATCGTCGGGTCGCGGCGCCCCTCGCCCTACGGGCGGGCGGTCGCCGAGCGGCTCAGCCGGGACCTGGCCGAACGGGGGCTGGTCGTCGTGAGCGGCCTGGCCA
Source organism: Candidatus Aminicenantota bacterium (assembly GCA_022867325.1). Lineage (GTDB taxonomy): Bacteria > Acidobacteriota > Aminicenantia > Aminicenantales > JAFGBC01 > JAFGBC01. Next base: position 12,972 of record JALHUR010000005.1, read on the forward strand.
TCGGGATCGACGCCGCGGCCCATTGGGGCGCCCTCAGGGGCGGCCTGACGACGGCGGTGCTGGGATCGGGCTTGAACGTGCCCTATCCCAAGGAGAACAAGAAGCTCATGGATAAGATCGTGGATTGCGGCGGGGCCGTCGTGACGGAGTTCCCGCTCGACGCGAAGCCGCTCGGGTTCCATTTTCCGCTCCGGAACCGGATCATCAGCGGCCTGTCCATGGCCCTGATCGTCGTCGAGGCGACCCGCAAGAGCGGAGCGCTGATCTCGGCCCGATTCGCCCTCGAGCAGAACAGGGAGGTCATGGCCGTGCCCGGGAACGTTTCGTCGGAGCTCAGCGCCGGGGCCAACTGGCTCATCCAAACCGGGGCCAAGCTCGTCCAGGAATGGGAGGACGTCGCCGTTGAGCTTCCTCCTCCCCTGCGGGATGAGCTGCTGGCCCAGGCCGCCGGCCGCGGAGAAAGCCGCTCGGAACCGAGCCCCGAGGGCCTCGAGGTCCTGGCCCTGCTCCGGGAAGACGGCTTGACGGATATCGACGACCTGGCCGACCGGTCCGAACGCTCCATATCCGAGCTGCTGACCGTCCTGCTCGAGCTCGAGCTCAAGGGATGGGTTCTCCAGCATCCCGGCAAGCGCTTCCAGAGGAGACCGTAAATGCAGAAATCCCTCGTCATCGTCGAATCGCCGGCCAAGGCCAAGACGATCAACCGCTACCTGGGCCCCGGCTTTCTGGTCAAGGCGTCCATGGGACATGTCCGGGACCTTCCCAAGACGAAGCTGGGCGTCGACATCGAGAAAGACTTCGCGCCCAGCTACACCGTCATCCCCGATAAGAAAAAGGTCGTCGCCGAGCTCAGGAAAGCCGCCGAGGACGCGGAAGCCATCATTCTGGCTGCCGACCCGGATCGCGAAGGAGAGGCCATCTCCTGGCACCTGTCGGTTCTGTTCCAGGACCTCAACAAGACGATTCACCGGGTCCTCTTCCACGAGATCACCAAGAAGGCCGTCGAGGAGGCCTTCCGGCACCTGGGGACGCTCGACCAGAACAAGATCAACGCCCAGCAGACGCGGCGGATCCTGGACCGGCTGGTCGGATACAAAATCAGCCCCCTCCTCTGGAAAAAAATCGGCGGGAAGAACCTGAGCGCCGGCCGCGTACAATCCATCGCCCTCCGACTCATCTGCGACCGGGAGAAGGAGATCAAGGCCTTCGTCCAGGAGGAATACTGGTCGATCGCGGCCAGGCTCGAGGCGTCGGCTCCGCCGGCCTTCAAGGCCGAGCTCGTCAAGGCCGACGGCAAGAAGCTCAAGGTCGAGACGGGAGAGAAGGCCGAGAGGATCGCGGCCGACCTCCGGTCCGCCGCGTTCGTCCTGGATAAGGTCAACGTCCGGACCAAGAGCCGGCAGCCCGGCCCGCCCTACCTCACGAGCACGCTCCAGCAGGACGGGTTCCGGCTTCTGTCCTACCCGGTCAAAAAAACGATGATCGTCGCCCAGCACCTCTACGAAGGCCTCGAGATCGGCGATCGGGGCCTGGTCGGGCTGATCACCTACATGCGCACGGACTCCTTCCGGATTTCGGATGAGGCGTTGCAGGGAGCCCGGGACACCATCGCCCGGACTTACCCTCCGGCCTACCTCCCCGCTTCTCCCAATGTCTTCAAGAACAAGAAAGCGAGTCAGGACGCCCACGAGGCCATCCGCCCGACCTCCTTCGACCTTCCGCCCGACGTCGTCGCCCCCTATCTCAAGAAAGAAGAGCTCCGGCTCTACACCCTGATCTGGAACAAGTTCATCGCTTCCCAGATGAGCCCGGCTAAAATCGAGGAGACCGCGTTCGAGATCTCGGCGACCCCGAACGCTCCGGCCGGCGCGGCTGAAACGCACGCCCCGGCGCCCTTCGCTTCGAAGTATGAGCTCAAAACCAAAGGCGAGGTCATCCGCTTCGACGGTTTCCTGGCCCTGGCCGGAAACCAGAAGAAGGAGGACGAGATCCTGCCCGCGGCCAAGCCGGGCGAGGTCCTCCGTCTGCTTGAAGTCGAGACCAAGCAGAACTTCACCCAGCCGCCGCCCCGATACACGGAGGCCAGCCTGGTCAAGGAGCTCGAGGCCAAGGGCATCGGCCGGCCCTCGACCTACGTGCCCATCATCGACGCCCTCCACAAGCGGGTCTACGTCATCCGGGACCAAGGCAAGTTCCTGCCGACCGAGCTCGGCATGTTCGTCACGGACTACCTCGTCCAAAACTTCGCCCATCTCATGGAGATCAAGTTCACGGCGCTCATGGAGGAAGAGCTCGACCGGATCAGCGACGGCGAGAGGAACTGGATCGAATCCCTGCGCAATTATTATCAAGTTCTGGAACAGGACCTCGTCCAAGCCCAGGCCCAGGTGGGCGTCACGGCCAACGGCGGGATCCCGGCCGAGGATCCCTGTCCCAAGTGCGGGAAACAGGTCCTCATCAAAGGAGGCCGCTTCGGCCCCTTCAAGTCCTGCACCGGCTACCCCGACTGCGACTACAAGCAGAGCCTGGGCAAAAAGGAACCCCAGCTGCTCGACGAGCTCTGCCCCGAGTGCGGCGCGTCCCTGGTCCTTCGCTGGGGACGTTACGGGCCGTTTACGGCCTGCTCAAAATATCCCGAGTGCAAGTACGTCAAGAAGGAAAGGACGGACACCGGCATAGTCTGCCCGCTCGACTGCGGCGGAACTATGCTCCGCCGCAAATCGAAGAGGGGCCGCTTCTTCTACGGCTGCAGCTCGTTCCCCAAGTGCAAGTTCGCGACCTGGGACGAGCCGATCGATCAGCCCTGCCCGAAGTGCGGAAAGCGGGTCCTTCTCCGCAAGGTCCGGGTTAAAACCGGCACTCAGATCTGTTGCCGGGACGAGGCTTGCGGTTACAAGCAGGCGGTCGAGACGCCGGCCGAACCGGCCAAGGCCGAGGATGCGAAGCCGGAAGCGAAAGCGGCCGCGGCCGGGGAGACGACCCCCGATCATGACCAAGGAGCTTGAGGCCTTCCTGGCGTTCCTCGTGCACGAGCGGAACGCTTCGGTCCATACCGTGGCTGGATACCGGAGGGACCTCGTCCAATACGCGGCCTATCTCAAGGAGAAAAAAGCGGATTTTCGACGGGCGGATTCCTATGTCATCCGCGGCTTCCTGGCCCGGCTCCACGAAAGCGAGCTCCGTAAATCGAGCGTGGCCCGAAAGCTGGCCGCCCTGCGCTCGTTTTACAGGTTCTGCCTCAAACGAAAATGGGTCGAGGACAACCCGGCCAAGGTCGTCGCGACCCCGAAGCTCGACAAGCCCATCCCCTCGTTTCTGAGCGAGGACGAGATGGCCGCTTTCCTCGATATGCCCAAGGGCGATAAGCCGCCGGCCCTGCGGGACAGGGGATTGCTCGAATTCCTCTACGCGACCGGAATCCGGGTCGGCGAGCTGGTCGGGATGAACATCGAGGACGTGCATCTCGGAGAGAGGCTCGTCCGGGTCCGGGGCAAAGGAAAGAAGGAGAGGGTGGTTCCGTTCGGCCGCTTGGCCGAGGAGAGACTCCAAGCTTATCTACGGGCGAGGGGTGTCCTGGCCGGGGATCGGCCCGGCGAGAGGGCCGTCTTCTTGAATAGGAGAGGAGGGCGCCTGACCGCGCGCTCGGTCGAGCGAATCGTCGACAAGTATATTCGCCGGGTAGCCGTCCGGCGCAAGATCACTCCTCACTCCCTGAGGCATTCGTTCGCGTCCCATCTCCTGAGCCGCGGAGCCGACCTGAGGACGATCCAGGAGCTCCTCGGCCACGCCAGCCTGGCCACGACCCAGAAGTATACCCACATCGATCTGGGCCGGCTTCTCGAGACTTACCGCAAGAGCCACCCCCGCTCGTAGTTGCCCGATTCCCTCGGGGCCTATCGAATCGCGGCCGGTTTGATTTTGATCAGCTTGCCCGAAGCCGAGGCCAGTTCCTGACCGGACTCGTCCCGCATCACGGATTCGCATTCGATGACGCGAGCTTTCTCGCCGATGACGCGGCCTTCAACGATGACCTTCCGGCCGATCCGGGCCGGCTTTTTGAATCGCACCATCATCTCGGCTGTGACCGCCGCTTCACCGGCAGCGCGCGCGGAACCTCCCAGAGCATGGGCGAAGGCTTCGTCGAGAAGGGTGAAAATGATGCCGCCGTGGAGGATGCCCTGCCAGCCCTGGAATTTCCGCTCGGGAATGAATTCGATCCGGCAGAATCCCGGCCCCTCAAGGACGGATGGAGGAGGCTTAATTTTATTTGGAGAAGGGCTTGACAAAACAAACTTTTTCCACTATATATCGTAATACGATATAGCGAGAAACGAAATAGCGATGAACGTTATATCGTAATACGATTGACAATGGATAGCCTGGCGATCAGATAAGATTCAGTGCCAGGGAAGAAGGAGACGAAATGAGCGAAATTAGAGACAGAGCGCAGAGGTTCCTCCCTCTTACGGAGGCGACCTACTATGTCCTGATTTCCCTGGTCGAGCCCCGGCACGGCTACGGTATTATGCAGAACGCGGCCGCTTTGAGCGGGAACCGGGTCAAGCTCGGACCGGGCACTCTGTACGGAGCCCTTACGAACCTCCTCAAACAAGGGCTGATCGAGAGGGCCGAAGAACAGGACTTGGAAGGGGAACGGCGCAAAATCTACGCCTTAACCTCGCTCGGGATGGCCGTTATCGTCGCCGAGTGCGAAAGGCTTGAAGCGCTGGTTCGGAGCGGCCGCGAAGCGGCGGAGAAAATCTTGGCGGCCCACAAGGAGTCATGACATGAACGCGAAAGATCGGAAAACCGTTCTTAGGGTCCATTGGGCCTGGAACAACGAAAAAGAGGAGAGCTGGCTGGCCAGGATGGCCCGGGACGGCTGGCACTTGACCGCGCCCCGCGGCTTCTTCTACCGTTTCGAAAAGGGCGAGCCGGCCGACGTCGTCTACCGCATGGATTACCAGAGCCCGGGCAAGTTCGAACGCAAGGACTATTTGGGCCTCTTCAAAGACGCCGGCTGGGAACACATCGGCGAGTTCAGCAACTGGTACTATTTCAGGACCAAGGCCGGCGACGGCCCGGCGCCCGAAATCCACACCGATCCGGAATCCAAGATCGCCATGTACCGCCGGCTGTTGGGGCTCCTGGCGATTATCACCGTCGTGGTCTGGGCTCCCTTAGTGACAAGCATCGGCGATCACAGGCATCCTCACGGCCTCTGGCATACGATCCGGGGCATTCAAGTCGCGGCCTTGTTTCTGATGGTTTACGCCGTGGTCAGGATCGCTCTCAAAATCGGTCGGATAAAGAAAAACCGGCGTCAACAGGAGTCGAAATGAATACCGTTATGCTCTTGTGTCTGGTGATTCTAGTGATTCTTTGCGCTTGGCTCGTCCTGGCCTGATTCGGCCTTCAGGAGCCGAGGCTGATCGAGGTTTTCTTCTTGCCGTAAACGCTGCACTCGCTGACAACGGTGAGTTCGGCGCCCTGGGGGAGGGAGACGGTCGCAGTGATAAAATCGTCTTTCAAGTGTCTAATATGACGGGCAATATCTACCTGGCCATGCCGAAAACGCGTTAGGAACGAGAGTCCGCCGATCGCGCCGTTCGCTTCATTGAGGGGATTCAATCAACTTCGGTTAACGGCCCGGGCCGCTTCTGCCTACCGGGGTTGACTAGCCTCGCCCGGGGTCGATCATAATAAATTGATTATCAATAAGATACGACGGACAATCTTCTGGCACCCTCCTTGCTATAGAGGATGGCGAAAGGAGGCAGCATGCTTCACCCCAAATTTAAGGCAGCGGCCGCGCTTGTGGCGGTCCTAATCCTCTCGGCCGGTTTCGCTTCAGCCTTCGCCCAGTCGAAAGGCGCGGCGGAAAAAGTCAACATCAACACGGCCTCGGCCGGCGAGCTCGAGAAGCTCCCCCAAATCGGGCCCAAAGTCGCCCAGCGGATCATCGATTTCCGCAAGGAGAATGGAGGGTTCAAGCGGATCGAGGACATCATGAAGGTCAAGGGGATCGGCGAGAAGATCTTCGGCCGGATCAAGGACCTGATCACAATCGGAAACGAAGCCGCCGCCAAGTGAGAGGAGGGGGCTTGTCCCCCTCCCTCCTCTTATCGTTCCCCTAGAAGCTCGGGGTGGGCGGCCAACCAGCCGGCCAGCTTTTTAAGCGCTCGTCCCCGGTGACTGATCCGGTTCTTGTCCGCGGCCTCGAGCTCCCCGAAGGACTTGCGGAGTGGCGGGTACCAGAAGACGGGGTCGTAGCCGAATCCCAGGACGCCCTTTTTTTTGAGGGCGATGAACCCATGGACGCGGCCCGTGACTTCCTTGAGAACCCGGCCCCGCCGGGACAGGACTGCGCAGCAGACGAAGCGGGCTTTGCGCTTCTCGCGCGGAAAACCCCGCATCAGCCGGAGCAGCTTCCGGATGTTTGTCTCGTCGCTGGCGGCGGGTCCCGAGAAGCGGGCCGAATAAATCCCCGGCGCCCCGCCCAGGCTCTCGACCTCGAGCCCCGAGTCCTCGGCCACGGTCAGGAGCTCCGTCCTCCCGCTGTAGAAGAGGCTTTTAGCCCGCGCATTCTCCAGGAAGGACGTCCCCGTCTCGGGTGCACGGCCGCGAAGGCCGAGCGCATCGAGGGTGAGAAGGACGACCGGGAGGCCGGCCAGCGCGGCGCGCATCTCGGCGACCTTGCCTCGGTTGGTCGTGGCCGCGAGGATGCGAGTCTCAGTCAATCTTGATCTCGAGGATGTCGCCGATTTCGCCCAGGCTTTGGCTGAATTCCTGCTCCTTGTCTTCGGGCGCGGTCAACGCGAACGAGACAACGGCGATGTCCTTGTCCCGTCTCAGATGGAAATCCTCGATCTTGACCCCCAGATGGATCGAGAGCTTCCGGAGGCTCCCCAAAGTCTCGGCCGAATCCTTCATCCTCAGGTGGAAATGGACGGCCGCCCGGCGGTGGAGGCGTCCCTCGAGTTTCAAGAACAGGACGAGGGTCAGGATGACGAGGCCGGTGAAAATGACGGCCTCGAGATAAAATCCGGCCCCGACGACGAGGCCAAGGCCGGCCACCACCCATAGCGTCGAGGCCGTCGTCAAGCCGTGGATCATGCCTCTGGCCTGGATGATGGCCCCGGCGCCGATGAAGCCCATCCCCGTTATGACCGCGGCGGCCATCCGGGTCAGATCGCCTTGGCTCCCCCCGCCTTTCTGGAGAATGAGATCGGACAGGATCATCAGCATGGCCGATCCGACGCAGACCAGGATATTAGTTCGGAGCCCGGCCGGCTTCTGACTCGTTTCCCGCTCGATTCCGATCAGGCCGCCCAGGGCGACCGCCAGCAGGAGTTTGAGGACGGTTTCGGTAAGGGTCATGAGCGTTCTCCCCGTATCCGGAATGAGGCCGTCTCGGCCCGAGTCATCGTCCGACCTCATCCAGGATGAAGGCCAGGACGAAAAGGAGGGCGAGCAGGAGCGTCGTCAGCGCGACCGGGACGTTCTTGAGAAGGTGCTCGGGTTCCTCCATGAGGTCCCGATCGGCGAGCATTTTCCGGTAGACGAGGCCGAAGAAGAAGAGGATGAGCGGAAGGAAAAGAAGGAAGGACTGGAGATTGCAGCGGAGGGCGAAATAAAGAAAGGTCGCGGCAAAAACCGCGACGCTCGCGAGCATGCCCAGGCCGAGCGACGTCCGGGAGTAGGCCTTGTGGGACTGCCGGTAGAAGCCGGCCTTGTCCTTCAAGAACCGGTATTCCGAGAATCTCTTGGCGACCATCAGGAAGTTGCCGAAGGCCCACCAGCTCAGGATCAGGCTCATGGGCGGCCGGGTGGGCGGGAAGGCCGGCGACATGGCCGCGAACCATCCGATCAAGAACCGGATGGGATTATTGGCCGACTCGGACACCGAGTCCAGGAAGGGAATGTCCTTGGTCCGGAAAGGCCGGATGTTGTAGACGAACCCGGCCAGGAGCAGGGCGAGGAGCGATAAGACAAACGGCCGCGAGTACAGGACCCAGGCCGCGACCAGGGCGGCCGAGGCCAGGCCGAGGCCGAGAAGCGCGAACGGGCCTCTTCTGATTTCGCCCTGGATCAGGGGGCGGAAGCGCTTGGTCGGATGATGGACGTCGAAGGGCGCGTCGGCGATCTCGTTGACGATATAGTTGGCGGTCGAGATCATCCAGGTCAGCAGGAACGCGAGGCCGAGCCGGCCGATCAGATCGGGCCGGCCGAGCCGTTCGAGCTGCGAACGGAAAAGAAAGAAAAAGGCGGCGCTCCCCACGAAAATGGCCAAGCTCCGCGGCCACCGTTCGAGGCGCATGGCGCGAAGGTAGGCTTTCATCCCGTGGATCTCTTGCGGGCGTAAATCTCGAAGGAATCGCCCAGCGCCAATTTTATCGGAATTCTCCTCAAAAAAGAAGCGAACCGGCCTTCCCCGGCCAGGAACCGCAGGCGCTCGATCCGGGAGACCAGATAGTGGGCGCTGAATGTCCAGGCATAGCGTCGGCGCCTGATGATGGCAAAGCCGGCCCCTTCGAGCAGCCGGGTCAAACTCCGCCTCGTGAAATAGGAGAGGTGCCCGGGCCGGAAGTGCCACCATTTCCGGCCTATGAACGCTGCGGCCGCGCTGCCGATATCCGGCGTTACGACGCAGAGGAGTCCGCCCGGCGCCAGGATCTCGAAAGCGCGCCGCAGAGCTTCGGCCGGCCGGGGCGTGTGCTCGATGACGTCGATCATGGTCACGGCCCGGTAGGCCCCGGCCGGTAGGCCGGCCGTCTCGAAGTTCCCCGTCCGGATCGTCAGTCCGTATTTGTCCTTGGCGAAGCGGACGGCCCAAGCGCTCGGCTCTATACCGTCCGGTTCCCAGCCCCGGGCGCGGGCCAAGTCGAGGAGGATTCCGGTCGCGGCGCCGACGTCGAACAGCCGCCCCCGTCCGGGCAGCAGGCGCTCCAGGGCAGCCAGAATCTTCTTGAAGTTCCGGGAGCGCCCCTCCGCTTCCTCGTCATAGAGAGGGTCTTCGACGGCCGCGTACAGTGCGTTCATCAGGGCGGGCGAAGGACAGGGGTTGGCGAAAACATGGCGGCAGTCGCGGCAAAGGCCGAGGTCCCAAAGCCGGCCGTAGCCGCGGTCGGTGATCTTGATCTCTTCGGGGCTCAAGTCGAACCCGGCGAGGGTTCCGGGCCGGTAGGCGATGATACGTTCGCCCCCGCAGACGGGGCAGCGGGCGAGCTGTTCCATGCGGTCCGCTCCCGTCTCCATATCAGCGCCCGAGGTCCCAGAAAACGCGAAGGCTCTGTCCTGTCATTTCCTCTATTATATCCGGACACTCCCTAAAATAAAGCGACTCCGGCAGTAATTCTTTTCCGAGGTTCAGCCCGGATAAACCCCGAAAAAAATCTTGACAAATCCCGCCCGATTTTGTTAAATGAGTTTGTCTATTGAGTTAGTCGACTAAGGACAGAGATAAGATGCGATTGTCAACGAAGGGCGAGTACGCGAGCCGGGCCATGCTCGAGCTTTCCATCCGCTATGGTGACGGCCCGCTCCATATCAGGGACATCTCCCAGGCGCAGCACATCCCCGAACGATTCTTGGAGCAGATCCTCCTCCTTCTCAAGAGGGCGGGCTACCTCAAGAGCCGGAAGGGCCACCAGGGAGGGTACGCCCTGGCCAAGCCGCCGTCGGCGATATCGGTGGCCGAAGTCATCCGGGTCATGGACGGGCCGCTGGCCCCGATCGATTGCGTCTCGGTGATGGCCCACGAAACCTGTCCCATGGAGGACAGTTGCGGGCTTCGCTGGCTCTGGAAGGAAGTCCGGGACGCGGTGGCCCAAATCATGGAGAGGACCACCTTCGAAGACTTGGTCCGCCGGTCTAAGCACAAGCGTCGCTGAAAGATCTTTCGCTATAGATTTTAGCGTTCCCGGCCAAGCGCGCGGACGGGAACGGATTAGGAAAGCTTGAAAGGAAGGAGTCTGCCTACGTCATGAATACGATCCCTAAATTCAAGACAGGCCTCAGGGCGGCCGCCGCCTGGGGCTTGATCATCGGTTGTCTGGCTTTGCCGGGGACCGTCCTCGGCCAGGACAAGAAGGAGCCCTCGCCCCTAGTCGCGGCCGTGCCCCTCAAGCTGACCGGATTCAGCCAGTTCCTCTACACGGCCTGGGACAAGGGCGTCGACAGCTTCAGCGCCCGCCGCGTCCGGTTTTCGCTCAGCGGCGAGCTCTTCAAAAACGTCAATTACAAGATTCAGGTCGACGCCGTCAAGAGTCCCCTGATCCTCGACGCCCTGGTCGAGTTCAAATTGTCCTCGGAGGTCGGGCTCCGGGTCGGCCAGTTCAAGGTCCCTTTCAGCACGGAGAACCTGACCTCGAGCGCTGATCTCGCCACCATCAACCGGTCCCAGCCGGAGGAGAAGCTCGCTCCAGGCCGGGATACCAAAATGAATGGGCGCGACATCGGCGCCGCCCTGTTCGGGAAGTGGTCCGTCCTGGAGTATACGCTCGGCGTCTTCAACGGCTCCGGGATCGACATCAAAGACAACAACAGCCAGAAGGACGTCGGCGGCCGCGTCGTCGTCCGTCCCGTCGAGTTTCTGGCCTTGGGAGCCGCCTTTTATAGAGGCCGGACGAGCATCGCGACAGGGTCACCCGCCTACGACCGCGACAGGACCGGCCTCGAGCTGGCCGTCCTCCACGGCCCGTTCTCCCTCAAGGGCGAATATATCTTCGCTAAAGACGATAAGCTCGAACGGTCGGGCTGGTATATCCAAGGCGGCTGGTTTCTGAAGCCCAAGAAGCTCCAGGCCGTTCTCAAGCTCGACAGCTATGACAAGGACCGCAAGACGACCGATAACCGGACGAACCTGTCGACGGTAGGCTTGAATTGGTTCTTGACCGCGAAGTCGAAGCTCCAAGTCAACTATGAGCTCTATAAGCTTGAAGGCGGCAAGACGGACAACTCGGCCTTTCTTGTCCAGCTTCAAGCCGGTTTCTGACACTCCGAGGAGAAAAGACATGAACAAACGAATCGCGTTCGGACTCTTGATACTATGGGCCGCCGCCATGATCGCCGGCCCCGCCGTGGGAGCCGCCCAGAAAACGGAGCTCTCCGGCAATCTATCCCTGTCCGGAGCCTGGGCCCTCTACCCGATGGCCGTCAAATGGGCGGAGGAATTCCAGAAGATCCATCCCCGGGTCCGGATCGACGTCCAGGCCGGAGGGGCCGGCAAAGGGCTCACCGACGCCCTGACCGGAATGGTCGATATCGGGATGGTTTCCCGCGAGATCCATCCGGCCGAGGTCGAGAAAGGCGCCTTCCCGATCGCGGTTAATAAAGATGCCGTCATCCCCACCCTCAACGCCCGGAATCCCTTCCTCAAGGAGCTCCTCAAAAGGGGCGTCAAGCGCGACGAGTTCGCGGGAGTCTGGATCAGCGGCGCCGTTAAGACCTGGGGCGACCTGCTGGGGACTTCGGATAAAACTCCCATCCGCGTTTTCACCCGTTCGGATTCCTGCGGGGCGGCCGAAACCTGGGCCGCCTATCTGGGCAGGCGCCAGGAGGACCTGACCGGGATCGGTGTCTACGGAGATCCCGGCCTGGCCGACGCCGTACGGCGCGACCCTCTCGCCGTGGGCTTCAACAACGTCAACTTCGCCTACGACGCGAGAACCTTGAAGCCGATCGAAGGCCTTGCCGTCTGCCCGCTCGACATCAACGGGAACGGCGTCGTCGATCCCGCCGAGGCCGTTTATGCCACCCGCGATGACCTGACCAAGGCCATCGTTAGGAACGTTTATCCCTCCCCTCCGGCCCGGGATCTCTATTTTGTGACCAAGGGAAAACCCGCCAAACCGGCCTTGGTCGAGTTCATCCGCTGGGTCCTGACCGAGGGACAGAAGTTCGTGCCCGAGACGGGCTACATCAATTTAAGCCCGGAAAAACTCCGGGAGGGACTCTCCCGGATCGGAGCCGGGACGTAAGGACAGCGAGGAGCGCCGGTTGAGACTTCTTAAAGAGAAGGCCGGTCGCACGGTCATGTTCATCCTGACCGTGCTGCCGACCCTTCTGCTCGTCCTGATGTTCTTCGGGCTGTTCCGGAAATCGAGGGCCATCCTGGCCCTAAAGTCCTTCGGCGGCCTGCTCTTCTCATCGGGCTGGCATCCCCTCCGGGGGGAGTTCGGCCTGTTTCCTTTCCTGATTGGAACGCTCTGGGTTACGGCCGTCGCCCTGGTCATCGCCGTCCCGATCTCTTTGCTGATGGCCGTCTACCTGTCCGAATACGCGCCCCGCGGCTTTCGCGATTTTGCCAAACCCCTCATCGACCTCCTGTCCGGCATCCCTTCGGTCATCTTCGGCGTCTGGGGGGTCCTGGTCATCGTCCCCCTGGTCGGCCGGATCGCTCCCCTGTTCGGACGGTACTCGAGCGGCTATTCCGTCCTGGCGGGCGGGATCGTCCTAGCCGTCATGATTTTTCCCACGATCATCCATGTCGCGCTCGAGGTCTTCTCCGCCATTCCCTTCCCGCTTCGCGAAGCCTCCCTGTCTTTGGGCGCGACCCGATGGGAGACGACCCGCCATGTCGTCCTCCGCAAGGGATCCCAGGGGATCATCGCGGCTTGCGTTCTGGGTCTCTCGCGGGCCCTGGGCGAGACGATGGCCGTCCTGATGGTCGTCGGGAACGTTCCGGCCGCGCCCAAGTCCGTCTTCGACGCCGGCTATCCGCTGCCGGCCCTGATCGCCAACAACTACGGCGAAATACTGTCGGTGCCGCTTTACGATTCCGCTTTGATGCTGGCGGCCCTGGTCCTCTTCATCGTCGTCCAGACCTTCAATATCCTGGCCCGTTGGTTCCTGGTCCGGGCCGAGCGGAGGGCCGAATGAACAAGCGGAGGCTGGTCGAGAGGTTCTGGAAGGCTTTGATGATCGCCTCGACGGCCGTCGTCATCGGCTGCCTCCTCTTCATCGTCGTGACCGTTATCTGGAAGGGCCTGCCGGCCTTGAGCCTGTCCATGATCACCCGGATACCCAAAGGGGGCTATTACTTGGGCAAGGAAGGCGGGATCCTCAACGCCATCCTCGGCTCCCTCTACCTCGCCCTGGGCGCCACGGCCCTGGCCTGCGTCCTGAGCCTGCCCGTCGTCATCTTCCTCAACGTTTACTGCCGGAAACGGTCCCGCCTGGCCGAGCTGACCCGGTTTTCGTTCGACGTTCTATGGGGGATTCCGTCCATCGTCTACGGCGCTTTCGGGTTCGTCCTGATGGTCTACTTCGGGATGAGGACGTCCCTCCTGGCCGGGATTGTCACGGTCGCCCTTCTCGAGGTCCCGATCATGAGCCGGGCCATCGACGAGGTCATCAAACTGGTTCCGCGGGAGCTCAAGGAGGCCTCCTATTCGCTGGGGGCGACCCGGCTCGAAACGTCCCTCAAGGTCATCATCCGCCAGTGCCTGCCCGGAATCCTGACCGGGATCCTGATCGCCTTCGGCCGCGGGATCGGCGACGCCGCCTCGGTCCTCTTCACGGCCGGGTTCACGGACAGGATTCCGACTTCGCTCGGCCAGCCGGCCGCGACTCTCCCCCTGGCCATTTTCTTCCAGCTCGGCACGCCTTTTCCCGAGGTCCGGCAGAGGGCCTACGCCTCGGCGGCCATCCTGACCATCCTGATCCTTTTCATCAGCGTCCTGGCCCGCGTCCTGAGCCGCCGCTACACGAAGCACGTCATTCGATGAAAGGTCCGCAGCCATGAATGATGTCCGGAGCCACCTCAGCATCAGGAACCTCAACGTTTTCTACGGCGATCTTCAGGTCCTTAAGAACATCTCGCTGGACATCCCCGACCGGAAAATTTCGGTTATCATCGGTCCTTCGGGTTGCGGCAAGACGACCCTTCTCAAGTCCATGAACCGCCTCCTCGACCATGTCGACGAGGTCCGGGTCGATGGCGAAGTCCTCGTCGACGGCGAGGATATCTACGGCCCCAATGTCGAGGTCACCCGCATCCGGAAGAAGATGGGCCTCCTCTCCCAGAAGCCCCAGGTCCTGCCCATGTCCATCTACGACAACATCGCCTACGGCCCCCGAATCCACGGACATCGGGACCGGAAGAGGCTCGACTTCATCGTCCGGAATTATTTGAGCGCCGCGGGCCTCTGGGAGGAAGTCAAAGACCGGCTCCACCATCCCGCTTCGCGCCTCTCGGTCGGCCAGCAGCAGCGGCTCTGCCTGGCCCGGGGGCTGGCCGTCGAGCCCGAGATCATCCTGGGCGACGAGCCGACCTCGGCCCTGGACCCCCAATCCAGCCAGCGCATCGAGCGGCGCCTGGTCGAGCTCAAGAAAGATTACACGGTCGTCGTCGTGACCCACATCCTGCGCCAAGCGCGGCGGATCGCCGACTACATCGTCTTCCTCTATTTGGGGGAGCTGGTCGAGCACGGCCCGGCCCAGGATGTCTTCGCCAACCCCAGGGATCCGCGGACGCGGGCCTACCTGACGGGCGAGATCAGCTAAATCTCAATCTCGATTTTTTCCAGGACGATGTCCGTCCCTTCCAGGAGTTTCCAGCGGTCGGAGCCGCAGTGCGGACAGCTGTAGGCGTCCGGGGCGGGCCGGAAGATCCTGCGGCAGGATCGGCAGCGGGCCTTGACCGGGACGACGACGATCTCGAGCTCGGCGTCCTCGGCCAGCGTCCCCTTTTTGTAAGTGTCGAAAGCCGTCTCGAAGAGTTCGGGGACGACGCCGGACATCCGTCCGAGTTGGACCCGGACCCGGGTCACCGCCTTGGGCTTTTGTTCCTTGACATGGCATTCGATGACATCGAACAGGCTCGCGACCAGGGACAGCTCATGCATGGCGGAGGGCGGCCAGTCGGGCGGCCAGGAATTCGACGAATTCGGGAAGCCCCTGGCCGGTCAGGGCCGAGATGACGAACACCAGCAGCCTGGGGTTGACGTCCAGGGCCTCGCGGGCGGCCCGGGCGGCGTCGAACGGCAGATGGGGGAAGAGGTCGGCCTTGCTGATGATGAGAACGTCCGCGGACAGGAACGCCTCCGGGTACTTCTTGGGCTTGTCGTCGCCCTCGGGGGAAGAGAGCAGGACCAGGCGGAGGGACTCGCCGAGGTCGAAGCTCGCCGGGCAGACGAGGTTTCCGACGTTCTCTATGAACAGGAGCTCGACGTCCCCGGGAATGGAGGGAATGACCTTGCCGATCATCTTGGCCTCGAGGTGGCAGGCGCCCCCGGTGGTGATTTGCCGGGCCGGGACGCCCTTGCGGCGGATCCGTTCGGCGTCCCGCTCGGTTTCGATATCGCCCTCGATGACGGCCATCCGGAACCGGCCCTTGACCCGGTCGGCCAGCGCTTCGAGCAGGGCCGTCTTTCCCGCGCCCGGCGAGCTGATCATATTGACGGCCAGGACGCCCCTTTCCTCGAATCTCTTCCGCAGTTCCGCGGCGACCTTGCGGTTCGTGCCCAGGATTTCCTCGCGGACGAGGATCTCCTTCCGCCGGGACCGGCTGACGGCCGGCCTGCCGGCGCGGGTTTGCGGGGCGGGCGGCGTTCCTCGTTTCATCGTGGTGTCCTCGGAGGCTATTATAAGTTTTTCCGGGTTCGGGGGCGAGCCCGCTTCCGTCGCGTCGCGGCCGTTCCGGGCCGGATGAACTCGGCCAGATGGCCCAGGGCCGCCTCGAGGTTCCGCTCGGCCCTCCCGGATAAGCCCTCCCCGAGGCCGAAATCATACCCCCGGATGGCCAGGAGAAAGGCGGTCGGAGTCTTACGATAGAGCTCCCGGCTGAGAGCGAGAACCGTATGGGGCGCGAGCGAGTGGGTCGTGAAGGCGAATTCGGCGAGGGGCTCGACCTCTGTCATTTCGAAAGGGGCCTCGATCGCCCGCGCCGCGTCCACGAAGACGACCCTCTTGAAGCGGGAGACCGACAGGGCGTCCTCGACTTGGAGCTGGTAGTTGGCGTCGGCCGCGACGCCCGGAAGATTCAAGGCGCGCAGTCGGTCGATGAAATGAGGGCCCAGGCCATCGTCCCGTCGTCCCGGGTTCCCGATACCTAAGACCAGGATTATCGTCTTCGGCAATCCAGCACCAGGCCCCGGGGATCGACGATCGAGACCTCGAGCGGCATGGCCCCCAAAGCGTGGGTCGCGCAGCTTAGGCAGGGATCGTAGGCGCGGATGGCGACCTCGACCTGGTTCAGCATGCCCTCCGTGATCTGGGGCTTCTCGGACAGGACGTTCTGGGCGACCCAGTGGACGGCCCGGTTCATGGGCTCGTTGTTGTTGGTCGTGGAGACGATCAGGTTGGCCATCGCGATTAGATCGTTGGCGTCGACGCGGTAATGATGGAAGAGGGTGCCCCGGGGCGCTTCGATCAGGCCGATCCCTTCGCCGCTTTTTCGGCCCCGGTAGGTCAGAACCGTTCCCTGAAGATCGGGGTCGAGGAGAAGCTCCTTGATGACCTCGGCCGCGTGGAGGAGCTCGACAAGCCGCGCCCAGTGGGAGTGGAGGGACATCGAGTTGGGCTTGCCGGATGTGTAAGCCCGAAATTCCTCGAATTCCTTCTGGGCCCGGGGCGAGGGGATGAAGTCGCAGGTGTTGAGACGCGCCAGCGGCCCGACCCGGTACCAGCCCTTGTCCTTTCCCAGCGACTTGAGGTAGGGAAACTTCATGTAGCTCCAGGTCCGAACCTCTTCGGCGATGTGCCGGAGATAGTCGCGGTAGTCGATGTCGTCCAGGATCTTATGTCCGTTCGCGTCGACGGCCCGGAGGACCCCGTGGTAGAAATCGAGAGCGCCGTCCTTGCGGACGAGGCTCAGGTGGTTCGAGGGGAATTCGGCGAAGCCGTCGATGAAGGCCTTGTTTTTCTTATGGTAGGACTTGAAGAAATCGAGGGCGCCCTGAGCCCAGTCGATCATGGTGTCGGCATTGAGGGGGGCCGGGCTCTTGAGGAAGGAATCCCGTTCCTGCGGGCTCAGGTTCTTGTTGATGCCGCCCGGGACGGCACCCGTGCCGTGGATCTTCTTGCCGGCCGTGGCCAGGATGACTTCCTGGCCGAACTTCCGGAGAAGAACGCCCCGAACGGCCAGGTCCTTGTGCTTGAGTGCGACGCCGACGATGTTGCGGACGGCCGGGTCGGCGTCGACCCCGAACAGGAGGTCGGGCGATACAAGGTGGAAGAAATGGAGGGCGTGGGACTGGAGCATCTGTCCGTAGTGCATGAGGCGGCGCATCTTTTCCGCCGTCGGCGGGAGGCTGTCCGGATCGGCCCCGACGACGAGGTCCATGGCCTTGGCGGCCGCCAGGTGGTGGCTGACCGGGCAGATTCCGCACAGCCTCTGGACCAGGACGGGGGCCTCCCAGTAAGGCCGCCCCTGGACGAAGCGCTCGAAGCCCCGGAATTCGACGACATGGAATCGGGACTGGATGAGCTTGCCCCGGTCGTCGAAATGAAGCGTGACCTTCCCGTGCCCTTCGACCCGGGTCACGGGCTCGATCGTGATTTTCTTGGCCATAACGTCGATCCTTCAGTCGAATTTGATGAGGTCGTAGGTCAGGTTGAGGGGGCGGCCTTCGATCAAGGCCGTCAGGGCTTCCCAGATGAGATCGGCCGAGGGCGGGCAGCCGGGGAGGAAGGCGTCGATCTTGACGATCTCGTGGCAGGGATAGACCTTGTCGAGGATGATGGGGAGCTCCTCGTCGTTGGGGATGATCGTATTGCCCTCGGTTGTCGGCGAGCGGAGGTAGGCCTCCTCGAGGCAGTCCTTGATCGGGATGGCGTTCCGCATGGCCGGCAGGCCGCCCATGATGGCGCATTCCCCGACCGAGACGAGGATTTTGCAGTTTTTCCGGAAGGAGCGGAGGACTTCGACATTCTCGCTGTTGCAGCAGCCGCCCTCGATCAGGCCGATGTCGCAGGGCTTCTGGAACGTCTTGATGTCGTTGATCGGGGACTTGTGGAACTCGACCAGTTCGATGAGCTTGAGGATGCGCTCGTCGATGTCCAGGAAGGACATGTGACAGCCGAAGCAGCCGGCCAGGGACGCGGTGGCGATGACGGGTTTACTCATGGTTCGACCTCATTTCGACTCGATCTCGCTTCCGATCGGAGCCCGGTCGAACTTGCGGCGCCCGATCGGGACTGCGAAGCCGACCTCCTTGCGGAGGATGGCCCCGACCGGGCAGATGTCCATGGCCTTCCGGGCCGTTTCGTCGTCGAGACGGGCGGCCAGCTCAGGGTCGACTCCGATCCGCATCCGGCCGGCCCGCTCCTGGGCGGCGAAGATCCCCTTCCCGTCCTCGGTCCGAATGGACCGAACGCAGCGGAGACACTGGATGCAGCGGTTGTGCTCCATGATGATCTTGGGGAGGGAGCCGTCGGTGGCGCGCAGGGGCCATTGGAAGGGAAAGCGGGGGGCCAGCATTCGGAAACGGTAGGCCAGGGCCTGGAGCTCGCAGTTCCCGCTCTTCTCGCAGCTGGGGCAGAGGTGGTTTCCCTCGACGAAGAGCATCTCGACGACGGCCCGGCGCATGTCCTCGAGCTCGGGCGTCGCGTTCTCGACAACCATGCCCTCGGCGACGGGCTGGGTGCAGGCGGCCACGGGCCGCCCGCCGACCCGGACCGTGCAGATTCGGCAGCTTCCGGCGGGCTTGAGTCCTTCATAGCGGCAGAGGACGGGGATATAGACCCCGTTCGCCTTGGCCGCCTCGACGATCGTCTGTCCCGGCCGGGCCGTGCAGGCTTTGCCGTCGATCGTGAACTTGATCTCAGTCATGATGGATCTCCTCGGTCGGGACGGGACGCCCGGTCGCTTCGCAGGCCTCCCGGACGGAGGCGGCCAGGTCGAACTCCGGGAGGAAATCGACATCCCGGCGGACCTTGGCTTCATAGAGGTCCCGGAAGTTGGCCAGAGTCGTCAGGATGGGATTGGCCGAGGTCTGGCCGAGGCCGCAGCGGCTCATGGTCTTCACGATCCTGCCCCAGGATTCGATGTCTCCCAGGTCCTGGAGCGTCCCTTTGCCGCCGATGATCTTTTCAAGCTTTCTCCTGAGCAGGGTGTTGCCGACGCGGCAGGGGACGCATGAGCCGCACGATTCCTCGATGAAGAAATCCATGAAGTTATGGACGACTTCAAAGAGATCTCTCTGCGGCCCGATGATTATGACCGAGCCGCCCGTCGGCAG